>JADJYT010000008.1 GCA_016719635.1 Sphingobacteriales bacterium
AATCTATCTTAAGGGTTTAACAATAAATATCTATAACAGACGTATTACTCCTTTATCAGTTTAACTGTGCGTTTTAGATCCTCTCCAACCTGAATAAAATACACTCCTTTTTCCAAACCATTTAATCTAACAATCGTCGTTTCATACATTATTTTATTGCTTAATAAAATCTGGCCTAATAGATTGCGAATAGTGTACATGTTACCAACATATTTACGAGTGGTTTTTAGCAGTACATCACCGGAAGCAGGATTTGGATATACGGAAAATGATTGCTCTGAGATGGATTGATTTATGCCCGTTGAATTGTTTACCGTAAGAACCACCGTATTAGTTGTATCTGAACAACCACCAGAGGATATAATACACCTGAATTGCTGATTATTATTACTCAATGCAGCGTTTAATACCTTCAGGGTATCCTTATCCGTTCCGGTGTATTGACCGGCATTGCTTATGTTTTGAAAACCTAGCCCCAGATTAGTTTGCCATTGATAAGTTAACCGGTGAAACAGATGCACTAACTATAAATTGAGCTATTTCTCCAATATTCACAGTTTGGTTAGTTGGTTCTGCTACAATGCTAACTCCTGAAAGTAAGTTTACATTTAACAGTGAAGAAGTAGCTGTACAGTTTCCATTAGCCACTGTAACCCGTATAGTTACCTGCTGTGGTGACTATTATGAGATGATGTTAAAGCGCCCGTTGACCACGTATTATTGGTAGAACTGGATGATGTTAACGTCACACTTCCACCGGGACATAAGGAAGTTGAACCGCTAGGAGTGATAACTGGTGTTGACGGTATTGTATTTACCATTACTGAAATACTTGCCGTTGGTGCACACAGCCCTACCGTTGGTGTAAAGGTGTAGGTTGATGTTCCTGCATTAGCGGTGCTAATATTGGAAGGGCTCCAGGTTCCGGTAATGCCATTAGTAGAGGTAGTTGGTAAACTACCCGGTGTTGCGCCTACGCAATATGGACCATACGAATTAAATGTTGTGTAATATTCGCATTTATGGTGACTGTACGTGTAGCAGTAGTGGCACACAGCCCTGCCGTTGGTGTAAAGGTGTAGGTTGATGTTCCTGCATTAGCGGTGCTAATATTGGAAGGGCTCCAGGTTCCGGTAATGCCATTAGTAGAGGTAGTTGGTAAACTACCCGGTGTTGCGCCTACGCAATATGGACCATACGAATTAAATGTTGGTGTAATATTCGCATTTATGGTGACTGTACGTGTAGCAGTAGTGGCACACAGCCCTGCCGTTGGTGTAAAGGTGTAGGTTGATGTTCCTGCATTAGCGGTGCTAATATTGGAAGGGCTCCAGGTTCCGGTAATGCCATTAGTAGAGGTAGTTGGTAAACTACCCGGTGTTGCGCCTACGCAATATGGAATTACACGAATTAAATGTTGGTGTAATATTCGCATTTATGGTGACTGTACGTGTAGCAGTAGTGGCACACAGCCCTGCCGTTGGTGTAAAGGTGTAGGTTGATGTTCCTGCATTAGCGGTGCTAATATTGGAAGGGCTCCAGGTTCCTGTAATGCCATTGCTGGACGTAGTTGGTAAACTGCCTGGTGTTGCTCCTACACAATATGGTCCATACGTATTAAACGTTGGGGCAGTATTGGTATTAACAGTTATTGTTGTTGCAGCAGACATTGCATTGCAGTTACCATTAGATACTGTAACGGTAAAAGTTCCATTACTCGTAACTGTTATAGATTGTGTTGTAGCTCCAGTTGACCAGACATTTCCCGTTGTACTCGAAGAGGTTAAAGTAACTGATCCTCCCTGACAAAAGCTTGTTGGACCACTTGCACTTATAGTTGGCGCGGTTGGAGGTGAGACCACATTCACTGTAATTGAACGAGTATTTACAGAACAACCATTGCTATTGGTTATTTTACAATAATATGCTCCAGAACTTGTAGCTGAATAACTTGAAGAAGTAACACCATTTATTAATATTCCATTTTTATACCACTCATATGTATAACCGGCTCCGGTGGTAGGACGAATTGTAACAAAAGATCCAGAACAAAAAGTTGTAGGACCGGATAAACTGACTGAAGTATCAGGATTAAGAACAATATACTTTTTAACAGGAGTCCAGTGTTCATCATCAGAATACGGATTCGTTGCAATCACTCTTAGTTTATAATTACGGGTTGTATCCCATACTGAGGGAGGTAGGTTTATATTAAAAGTTCCCACATATTGGGTGCTTGTTCCGGTTACAATACTATCAATATTTTGCGGAGTATTAAAGTTTCCATTAGCGTCTGATAATTGCAGATAAAATATGTTGTTAGCAACACTATAATTGCCTACAGCAGTAAATTGAAGCTGGTAATTTGTATTTTCGTTTGGACCTATACAAGGAGGGTTTGGTTGAATTACTTGAGAAGTATAAATAGCATAGTCGTTGGGGGTCCATTCACAATTGTATCCTCTACCATTACTTGAGTTGTATAAATTTTCATCATAAAATCCAAAAACATTTCTAGATGTGTTTGTCCAAGACGTTGAATATACCGCATTATCAAAATATTGGAATCCATTAACCTGATAAATGGTATATATTGTTGTCCATTGTTCTACACTAGGGTCATACCTTAAAAAAGCCTTATTCTGTTGGCTTTGTTGCAAATCTGTAACTAGACAATAACCATAGCCTTGAAATGAAAATCCGTTAAATATCAAGCATGTCGCACCACTTTGACAAGCATAACGTATATTTGGATTTGAACTGAGTGGCGATGGCTTATTATACCAAACATCAATTACTGGATCATATTGGTAAAATGCTCCAGGTCCCCAAAGTACATATCCAAAATTATCAATAGAAAAGCCTCTAGGTTTATTTGGTACACTAGGCAATAATATACCGAGTGAACCGCTAAAATTAATGTCTGCTTTTCTGAGAAAGACATCCACAGCCGGATTGTATTCCCAAACTTCATTTACTGGGAAATTATTTAATGTATTTGAATTATATGCAGTTGTAACACCAGAGACTATGTAGAGTTTGTTATTTAGAACAAAATACGCTGGCGCTGACTTGGTGGAGCCTGGGAATTGTTGCTTTGACGACCAGGAATTGTTAATTGGATTATATTCATATATCCTAGGGATTCCGCCAGCATTTGCCAAGATATAACCTTTACCATTAATACTGCAACTTGCCATTACATTAGTAATGTAACCAATTGATTGTTTTGTAATGTAAGTATCTGAATATCTCTCATACCGATAAAAACCCGCATTACTACCGCAAAAAACAGAATCACCTATAGCAAAAGCAATTGTTTGCTGGGCGTCACAGGTTGCATTGCTACATCCATTTACTGTGGGGACATTTATTTTATTCAACCAGATGCCAGTAGTTTGAGCATAAATATTATCAATATTATTAATCAGAGTCAATAAAAAAGTAACAAAATACAACAACGTATTTAAATTAATTAGCCTCATATAAAATCTATTTTACAATTATTATGATCAAAATTTTCACTGTTGTTTAATTTAAACCTGTTTAAATTGTTGACATGCCAGTCAAGACAAGGCGTATTTTCATTTACCCTTTGCATCAGTACTTTCACCGTCTTCAAGAATTCAATATTCCAAAGGCGGTAAGTATCAGAAGCTTGTCCGTACCAGTCCTGACAGTTCAGTTGTTGCTTAAATCTTGTCAATACATCATTCCATACTAAGCCTTCTCTGAATGATCCTCTCTGGAATTCCCTTTGAAGTTCAGCTTGCATATCCCGGATGCCTTGAGCATTACAATTTTTAAGTTTCAGGTACCTTTTATGGTCAATAAACCTCCAATTGCCGGTTTTTATTCGGGCAACGATGTAACGGTTAGTTGGCTGTGGGGAATTACTTGCCAGTGTATACAACACCAGGTCTTTGCTTTCATCGGGTGGCGCGGCGCGGTTAAAGGCCTGCAAATAGGCAAAATGGGCCTGGGCTTTGCCCGTCTCATCCTTATATCTTCTGCTATTGAAGAACCATTCTTCAAAGCCAAACCCGTAACGATGTTCGTGGGTTGTGTTGTTGGTGCTTTTACCTTGAGCCCCACTTGGCAATTGCCACAGGTGTTTATGGTCGTAGCTCAGTCGTATATAATATGCCATGGTGTTGAATTAATTCTTAAAGTTTGTCTTTATCATCCTGAATCAATTCCGCTCAGCTCTTTTATTCTTCATCCTTAGAACATCCCCTGCCTACTCTATTTTTCTTCGATCGTTAATGTATTTCCACATTTTCATCTAATCAATTATTTAACTTTTTGTATAATAATTTATTATTAATAATAACAAATTTAGTATATTTAATAACTTTTTCAAATAAAAATTGTCTTTTTGTTTGTCAAATATGTGTGACTTTTGCTAATGCAAATGCACATAGGCTTACAAATAAAACTGGCGCGTATAGCAAAGGGTTTAACCCAGCAGGAATTGGCGGAGCGTATCTTCAAAACACGCCCGCTGGTATCGCATATTGAGCAAAGGGGCGAGGTAAACGAAAAAACACTGGCGGATATAAGAAAGATATTGGATATGTCTGAGCAAAATAACCCGGTAAGCAAAGATAGCGTAGGCTATGATGCTAATGTGCAGCAAAAGTTTTTACAGCAGGAAGTGGAACACCTGCTGCGCGAAATTGAACTGCTCAAAAGCGAAAATGAGGTTCTGCGCCAGTTGGCCGATACTCAAAAGCAACTGATTGAAAGGTTAAAGGGATAACGGCAAGACCTTTCTTAAAGCAATATTCCTCTCGCCGCTCGAAAGGACAATAAAAGAAACCTGTAATCGTAATGACAAGAGAGGAAATTTCTGTGTGCCAGAATTAGTTTCAACTAAACACACTTCTACACATCATAATTCAGCACACTCTGCGCCCATCGTTCTATTTCTTCTGTTTTCATGTTTTTCGTTTCGCATAATCTTCCACCTGGTCTTTGGCTATCTTACCTATGCCGAAATACTTACTGTCTGGATGCGAGAAATACCATCCGCTTACGCTCGATGCCGGATACATCGCATTGCTTTCCGTTAAAATAATGCCGGCATTCTTTTCTGCATCCAGCAACTTAAATAGCATCGGTTTTTCGGTATGGTCCGGGCAGGCCGGATAGCCCGGCGCCGGACGAATACCTTCGTATTTTTCCTTGATCAGCTCATCGTTGCCCAGCTGCTCATGCAGGGCATATCCCCACCATTCCTTGCGTACCCGCTCGTGCATGCGTTCGGCGAACGCTTCTGCCAATCGGTCCGCCAAAGCCGCCAGCATGATCTTGTTGTAGTCATCGTGCTGTTCTTCAAAATGTTTCAGCCATTTTTCAATACCGATCCCGGTGGTCACGGCAAAGCCGCCGATGTAATCCTGTTTGCCGCTTTCTTTCGGCGCCACAAAATCACTCAGGCAGTAGTTCGGAAGTCCTTCCCCTTTCTTGTTTTGCTGGCGCAGGTGGTGCAGAGACACACCCCTTAATCCCCTCTCAAGAGGGGAAACCGGTTCCTGCTCGTTATTTTCGGAAGCAGTAATGATAATATCATCTGTATCGCTGTTGGCTTCAAAAAACCCGATGACCGCTTTTGCCGTCAGCCATTTTTCGGCAATGATTGTATCGAGTAAGGCATTGGCGTCATGGAACAATTTTTTCGCTTCCACGCCCACAATCTTATCTTCTAAGATATTCGGATACTTTCCGTGCAATTCCCAGGTGGAGAAAAAGGGTGTCCAGTCAATATACGGCCGTATTTCCGACAAATCGTACTCTTCAAAAACCCGGGTGCCCAGGAAACTTGGTTTCGGCGGGTTGTAGTGTTCCCAGTCTAACTGCAATTTGTTTTTGCGGGCCTCTTCGAGCGAAATATAATCTTTGATGATTTGTTTGCCCTGATGCCTTTCGCGCATCATCTCGTATTCCGATTTGATATCGGAGATAAATTTATCTCTGTTGTCTTTGTTTAACAAGGAACTTGCTACCGGTACACTGCGGGAAGCATCCAGTACGTGTATGGTAGGCTGGTCGTAATTGGGTTCGATCTTAACGGCGGTATGTATCTTGGAGGTCGTGGCTCCGCCAATCAGCAGAGGCTGTTTCATGCCGCGGCGTTTCATTTCTTTCGCCACAAATACCATCTCATCGAGCGAAGGAGTAATCAGTCCGCTTAATCCGATGATGTCTGCCTGTTCTTTCTCGGCAGCATCCAGTATCTTGTCACAAGGCACCATCACGCCCAGGTCTACGATTTCAAAATTATTACAGGCCAACACCACGCCCACAATATTTTTTCCGATGTCGTGAACGTCGCCCTTAACGGTGGCCAATAAGATTTTGCCCTGTTTGTTGCTTTCCCCTGCCTCTTTGGAAGCCTCGATAAACGGCAGGAGATAAGCCACGGATTTCTTCATCACCCGTGCACTTTTCACCACCTGTGGCAGGAACATTTTGCCGGCTCCGAATAAATCACCTACTACATTCATACCGTCCATCAGCGGGCCTTCAATGACGCTCAGTGGTTTGTCATACTGCTGCCGGCATTCTTCCGTATCTTCATCAATGAAGTCAACGATACCCTTGACCAAGGCGTGTTTCAGGCGTTCCTGAACGGATTGGTTTCTCCACACCAGGTCTTCTTCTTTTTTCTTCGCAGTGCCTTTTACGGTTTCTGCGTATTCCAGTAGTCGTTCAGTAGAGTCGTCTCTCCGGTTTAATAAGACATCTTCCACACGCTCTAATAATCCTTTCTCCACATTGTCGTAGACTTCTATCATTGTCGGATTGACGATGCCCATATCCATGCCTTCCTGAATGGCGTGATACAGGAAAGCAGAGTGCATGGCCTCGCGTACAATATTGTTTCCCGGAAAGAGAAAAGAGACGTTGCTGACTCCGCCGCTGACGTGTGCCCCTTTCAGATGGGTGCGTATCCACTTCGTCGCCCGGAAGAAGTCCAGCGCATTGTTGCGGTGTTCTTCCATTCCTGTCGCCACCGGAAAATATTCGGGTCGAAGATGATATCGTTCGGATTGAATTGTACGTTGTTGACCAAGATGTCATAACTGCGCTGGCAGATTTCTATCCTGCGTTCGTAGCTGTCGGCCTGTCCCTGTTCGTCAAAAGCCATGACCACCGTAAGCGGCGCCATATTTCCTGATCAATTTCGCCTGGCGGATAAATTCTTCTTCTCCGCCTTTTTAAGCTGATGGAATTGACGATGCCTTTTCCCTGTATGCATTTCAATCCGGCTTCTATGATTTCCCATTTGGAAGAGTCTATCATAATCGGAATACGGGAAATTTCCGGTTCGGAGGCAATCAGGTTGAGGAATTTCACCATGGCTTTCGCCATCAATCATGCCCTCATCCATATTCATCCAATACCTGTGCGCCGCGCGTACCTGATCCATCGCTACTGAAAGGGCGTCTTCAAAACGCTCTTCCTTGATCATTTTTAAAAACACCTTGGAGCCGGTTACGTTGGTACGTTCGCCGATATTGACAAAATTGGATGCTTTGGAAACGATTAAAGGTTCGAGTCCGGATAATTTAAGTAGGTTATTTTCTGACATTTTACATTTATTGTTATCTCACACACCCCTTAATCCCCTCTCAAGAGGGGAATTCCGGACAGTGCTGTCTTTTCGTAATTGCTGTGATACAATGTAATTACGGATTGGTTTATTACTGTCCGAATTTCCCTCCTACCAGGAGGGATTAAGGGAGGTGTTTTTCATGATTTAATTTTCTATCTCTTGTAAACTATTTACTAATCTCGGTTTATATTCACTTGCTATCTCTGCAATACGTTTGATATGATCCGGTGTGGTGCCGCAAGCATCCGCCTAAGATATTGATGAGTCCCAGTTCCAGGAATTCGCGGATTTGCTGTCCCATGATATCCGGTGTTTCATCATACGCACCGAATTCATTCGGCAGCCCGGCATTCGGATAGGCGCTCACCAGGAATGGGGCTTCTTTGGATAATATCTGCAGATATGGCCGCAGTTCCCTGGCACCTAATGCACAATTTAATCCAATGGAAAACAAGGGTACATGTGACAGGGAAATTAAAAGGCTTCCGTCGTTTGTCCGCTCAGGGTTCTTCCGCTGGCGTCGGTGATGGTCCCCGAAATCATGACGGGATATTCTTTGTCCAGGTCTTCGAAGAGTGTCTGAACGGCAAATAGCGCCGCTTTTGCATTTAACGTGTCAAAGATGGTTTCAATCAATAAAATATCTACTCCACCTTCGATTAACGCTTTTGCCTGTTCGTAATAGGCCTTTACCAGTTCATCAAATGTCACGGCGCGATATCCCGGGTCGTTAACATCCGGCGAGATGGAACAGGTCCGGTTGGTTGGTCCCATGGCACCTGCCACGAAACGTGGTTTGTCCGGCTCTTTGGCGGTCATCTCATCAGCCACTTCCCGGGCAATTTTAGCGCTCTGGAAATTGATATCATATACCGCATCTTCCAGGTGATAGTCAGCCTGTGCAATGGTGGTGCCGCTGAAGGTATTGGTTTCCACGATATCGGCGCCGGCTTCAAAATACTGGCGATGAATGGCCTTGATGATGTCCGGCCGTGTGATGGATAGTAAATCGTTATTGCCTTTCAGCGGGTAGGGGTGATTTTTAAAGTGCTCGCCCCTATAGTCTTCTTCTTCCAGGTTGTAGCGCTGTATCATGGTGCCCATGGCGCCATCCAGGATAAGGATGCGTTCCTGCGCGATTTTAGATAGTAATTCATTCATAATCCGAGTCACTTTTTCTGTGTGAAAGATACATTCTGAACGGACAACTATATTTTGAGAGGGCTGAACTCATCTTATCTTTTCCAGACAAGGTAGTCCGGATAGGATTTAGCACCTTCAAACATCAGATGTCTAGGGTTGCTAAGGTTTCTCAGGGCCTACTCCTCCACCTTTCAAAATAAATTTGGTATGTAAAGAACAAATATTAGAGTCCAAAAGTACGAATTTTGTATTATACTAAAAATTAATTTTTCGAATTCGTAAGTTTGCAGTTCATTTTCACAAAAGCATTCATGAAGGTAACCGACATTTTGGCGCAAAATAAGGATAAAACACTCGTTTCATTTGAGATACTGCCTCCGTTGAAAGGAAAAAAGCATCGATTCCATCACCAAGATACTGGACCCTCTGATGGAATTCCAGCCTCCCCTTATTGATGTGACTTATCACAGAGAGGAATTTGAGTATAAACAGACGCCAAGCGGTTATTTTGAAAAAATAGCTGTACGAAAACGTCCGGGAACGGTAGGCATCTGTGCGGCTATCAAATACCGGTACAATGTGGAAGCAGTACCTCATTTTCGTGCGGTGGGTTCAGCAAGGAAGAAACGGAAAACGCGCTGATAGATTTAGGTTTCTTAGGCATTCAGAATATCCGGCACTTCGGGAGATGCCCGTAAGCTGGAGAAAAATTCGTACCGGAGCCCGACGGGCACGCCTTTGCGCTGGGTTTGGTGGAACAGATTGCCAATATGAATGCCGGCAGGTATCTGGACAATGACTTAATCAATCCGGTAAAGACAGATTTTTGCATAGGCGTGGCGGGTTATCCTGAAAAACATTTTGAAGCGGCGAACTACGAACAGGATTTGCTGTACCTCAAACAGAAAATAGACGCCGGTGCTGATTATATCGTTACGCAAATGTTTTTGACAATAAGGCTTATTTCAAATTTGTAGAGGATTGCCAGGAAATGGGCATTCATGTTCCCATCTTCCGGGTATCAAACCGATTACCAAGATGGGTCAGTTGAACAGCATCCCGGCGGCTCTTTATCAATATGCCGGAAGCATTGGTCAAGGAGGCTAAAAAGTGTAAAGAGGATGCGGCGGTCAAACAGATTGGAATTGAATGGTGCATTGAGCAGAGCAAAGAGCTGGTCAAATTTGGGGTGCCATGCCTGCATTATTATACGATGGGAGATGTGAAGACTATTTCTGCAATATGTAAGGAGTTGGTTTAGTTAGATTTGAGAAATTAGAGAGGAGATGTTGAGAATTTCTTGTGTTAATTCTCAGACCCCACATCTCAAATCTCAAATTCTATCCTTACCTTAAATTCACGGTGAATATTCATTTTCAAAAAGGCCGGGGCGCGCAAAGTAACCTGACGAATCGTTTTTCGTCCCTGAATTACGATGAAATGGAGTATGTGGAAGAGGAAGGTGCAACCAACGTTTTAACCAAATATTTGGAGTTTTCCAAAAACGATTGTCAATCCGGTAAAGAGCAAGGATGTTCCGTTGGATTATTCGATGAATCCCTGAGGGTTGTGGAGCATGGCTGCACTTACTGTTATGCCCGGAATACACATCCGTATTGGGGCCAACGCCGGACTCGATTTTGAGCGCGTTATTCTGGTAAAGAAAAACGCACCGGATTTATTGCGCAAGACGCTTTCCAGAAAATCCTGGAGATCGAGTCCTATTATGCTTTCCGGTAATACCGATTGCTATCAGCCTGTAGAACGCAAACTGGAAATAACGAGACAATTGTTGCAAATATTGCTGAATCACAAACATCCCGTCGGTATCATCACCAAGAACAGCCTTATACAGCGGGATATAGATATAATACAGGAGATGGCGACGCTGCAATTGGTGCATGTCATCATCAGCATTACCACGTTGAATGAAGAGATTCCGCATGATGGAGCCGCGGACGGCACTGCCGGAAAGAGATTGGATACCGTGGAGGTTTTTGCCAAAGCCGGAATTCCAGTCATGGTCAATATTGCTCCGGTCGTTCCGGGTTTGACGGATATTGAATTATGAAAAATTGCAAAAGCAAAAGCAGGGCACTGCGCTGCTCTCGGTATTGGATATAATGTTCTGCGTTTGCCGGGAGAGGTGGAAAGGTATTTACGGACTGGCTGGAGAAAGCATTTCCCGTTTAAGGAAGAGAAGGTACTGAATCAGACAAAAGCCGTGCACGGCGGACAGATCCCAGGATGCTCAATCCGGAAGACGTATGCGCGGAGAAGGCGTTATTGCGCATTCCATTAAACAACAAGTTGAAATGGCTAGAAATAAATTTTTTAAAGGAAGAACGATTCCGGAGTTAAGATGTGATTTATTTGACCCGAAAGTAAATGGCCAGATTTCTGTTTTAGAAAGGCTATTCCAGCCTTTTCCTTTCGTTGTAACTTAAGTTTATTGGTTAAATGAAAATTTAACGGCGTTGCTTCGATTTCAATATAAGAGGTGTCCAGACCGAAATCCTTATATGGAGGATAACTCATATTGGTCAGAATTCATACACATTCATCACCAGCCTGGTTCTGGGTTTCAGGTCATTGTCTTCGGAAAGTTTGGGTTTCACGAATACAAATTTGAAATCAGCCGGAATATTATTTTCCCTCATCGAAGGATAACGGCTTAATTCATCCACTTCTCCGCTTAGAATCATCTCTTCCACGACCTTATGGAAGAGCCTGTTCACCTTATGTTTTACTTTGAATCCAAATTCCAGCCGGACAAAGAAAACCTTTCCGGGTATGATGGTCTTTACATAATAATTCTTGTCATGCTCATTCGGATAGTCTAAAAATATCAGCGTGTATGAACCAGTACACATCGGCTCTTTTCGGGTTTCGCTGAAATATGGAATAAATGATATTGGAATCCACCTGTGCCGTTCTTTTTGACTTTCGTGACATGAATAACAGATTCGTCGCTTCCTTAGGAATGCTTTTGTCTTCTATGATGGCATTAAACATGGGAATAAAATCATCGAGATTCACCAACTGATTGTACCCATCCCGGATAGAACGGGCACGATGCAGGAAAAACAGCAACATGAAAGAGATGGAAGGATAAAGAAGGTGAACCAGCCACCATAAAAAAAACTTACGCATATTGGACAGCAGGAAAATAAATTCTATCGAAAAAAGTTAACCCTAAGACAGCAATTAGGATAAGCGGTTTTCTTTTCTATTCGGAAAAACAACATCACCAATCCGGTGGTCATAATCATATCGATGGTGATGGTAAGGCCAGACGGCTTCCATATTGCTGGATTCTCTGAATAAAATTATGATAATAATGCACCCTGTAAAGAGCAACCAGTTGATAGCCGGAATATAAATCTGTCCTTTGGATTCTGCGGGATAATCTACCCGTAAATTGACCCACAGACCGTTGTTTAATGGCCTCGCTGACCAGTGTAAAGCACCCGCTGATCAGAGCCTGACTGGCTATGATGGTCGCTATAGTGGCAAGGATGATAAAGTAGGTCAATAAATGTTTCGGCACGATGGCATAGAAGGGGCTTCCGATAGTAAGTATCTCTCCTTCGTGTTGCAAACACCAGGCGGATTGTCCGAGATAATTTAAGATTAGGCAGGATAATACAAATATCCAGCTTGCCTGTATGTTTCTTTTACCGCAATGTCCCAGATCAGCATATAAGGCTTCTGCTCCGTAGTACATAAGAAGACAGCGCCCAGAATCCAAAATCCCTGGGATAGTTTGTCAACAAGTGTACAGCATAGTATGGATTCCAGACATTTAATATTTCCGGATTTTTCAGTATTTGCAAGATACCCAATGTGCTAATAGCAGAAAACCACAGAAGCATAATGGGGCCGAATGTTTTGCCGATGGCGCTTGTGCCGAATTGCTGAAAAACAAACAACAACAATAAGATCGTCAATACAATAGGAATCGTTGGTAGATGTGGATACAAAATGTCCAAACCTTCTACCGCTGAAGAGATGGAAATGGGGGCGTGATGAAACCATCTGCGATCAATGTGGAACAGCCAATCAGTGCTGCAATCAACGGCCACCGGCGGGATGGTGTTTAACCATTCCGTATAACGCGGAAATTATTCCGCCTTCACCTGATTATCCGCCTTTGGGGCGAGGTGCAATATTTGAACGTTGTAATAATCAGCAATGTCCAGAATATACAGGAAGCGCCACCATACTCAGCTCCTTACTGATGGTATTGTTGCTGATAATGGCTTTCATAACATAAAGTGGGGAAGTACCGATATCACCAAAGATGATACCCATGGTAATCAGGATTCCATGAGGGCTGAGTTTATTTCTTATGTTACCTGATTCGTCAAGATTCTGCAGGTATAAATTAGGTTGAGCGATTCTAATATAACAAAAGGACCGGAATATCTAAGACAACTCCATGACTACCATACCAAATACATTAGCGGCGACCTCCGCCCTGTCAGACATATTGGAAATATGGCGATAAACTTCACGTTTAAAAAAAGATGTCCCAACGTATTGGGGTCTATCAGAATATTAAACAGATCTCTTACCGCTTTCCGCTATAAATGCTCCACTTCCTTTTCCAGCGTCTTACCACAAAGGTGTGTTCACCCGCTCCTGGGAGTTCTTGCTCAATCGTTCCATGGCGGCCAACAGTTCTTCCGTTTCTCTGCGCACTAGCGTTTATCTTGCGGATGTACTCATCCGGCACCACTTTAAGATGTTGCATCTCTTCTGACCGTAGTCGGCAGGTAGTCTACCATTCCTGCCAGCGCATTGGAGATGTTATAAATATCTTCCCGGTCAATCGAGGTGATAAACGTATTGTGCGGGTCATCAATCAGCACTCTGCGTATCTCTTCAATCTCTCGATAATATTTTTAATGTGTTCTATCTTGGAGGCATTGTCATCATCTAAGGAGTGTTCTAAAAAACAATGGTGGAATGTGTTTTCTTTGACTGTTCAATCAGCTGCAGGATAAACTTGTCATCTTTTTCACCTTTTGTACCAAAAAGTCCCATCGTTAAACTTTAGAAATAAAGTGAACAATAAAATATAAGACGCGGAAAGCAGAGCTGTAATCGGCACGGTCAGCACCCAGGCTAAAAGAATATCTTTTAATACCGTCCATCGGACTTTGGAAACCCTGTCACCGGCACCGGCGCCCATGATGGACATACTCACTACCTGTGGTGCTGACCGGTCCGCCTAAAGAGGAAGTCAGGATATCTAGTGCGGAGGGAAAGCTGCGACGTAAAACTGTGAATCGGACGAATCCGGTAATTTTCCCCTAAGGTGTGAATAATACGCCAGCCGCCCAAGGCAGTACTGCCAGACCAATGGGCACGGCGCTAATCAATATTACCCACCAGTGTACTACCTAAGTCTTCCTGGAATCCCAATACAACCAATCCCATCGTGATGACACCCATTGTCTTTGTGCATCGTTGGTGCCGTGGCTCAGCGCCAAGGCGATTGCGGTGGGAATCGTGCATACTACAATGCCGTATCCGCTTTCGGAGGCATCTTTAATATCTTCCGGGTGATGAGCACAATCAGCCATCCTGCTGTAAAGCCGATAACGGGAGAAATGAGTAACGCGATAATTGTTTTCCAAACCCAGCCATCTTTTGCCGCGGATGGACCCGAACCGCTATCACCGCCCCGATAATACCGCCTATCAGTCCGTGCGAAGAACTTGCCGGAATACCAAAATACCAGGTGGCCAGATTCCAGACGCTCGCACTGAGCAGCGCTGTCTCGTGACGACGGTTACTCGTTATATGTTTGAAACCGCCACTTCATCTCCGACCGTATGTGCTGCGCCACCCCGAACAGGAAAGGACCTACTCAGATTTTGCCATGGCGCCAGCATCAGCGCCGCCTTGCCGGACAGGCACGCAAGAGATCATCGTGGCAACGACATTGGCACTGTCATGAAATCCATTCGGAAATCAAAAAGTAGAGGTGAAGTATAACGATTAATGAGCAGGAAAACTAGGGGTCATGAAAATTTATCTCTTATAAAAATAATATGAAAAATTAGATGAAAACAGAATGTGATTTTTAGCAGTATCAGATTGGAATATAAATTTACAATAAACAGGAAGAACCGCATTTTTATTACTTTTGGCCCTTGAAATCGAATCAAAGTGTATTTGTAACGCGCTATCAGGTTGTGGGAAATAGGCATACAGGAGATAAAGGCGGCCCGTTTGGGTGTGTAATTATCAAAAGATGGAAAGATTATCGGAGAAGGGTGTAATCGGTTAACATCACCAAGCCCTGACGGAGCATGCTGAAGTGGGGCAATACGGAATGCCTGCAAAAACCTGGATAATTTCCAGCTTGACGGATGCGAAGTATAACCGTATTGTGAGCCCTGTGTCCGATGTGCCTGGAGTTATCTGTTGGAGCTTGATAATAAAATATATTATGCCAACACCCAGGAAGATGACAGGTATCGGATTTGATGGATTCTTTATTTACGATGAAATATCGCTGGACTTAACCCATCAGAAAATTTATGCTGCTGGCTGGCAGAGGAAACTGTGAAAACGTTTAACTGGAGGAATAAAACGGATAAGACCGAATACGAGAAAACAAGACGGGTTTATGAAAGAAAAACATATTCTGGCGTATTATTCCGAAAATAGCGTTGGCGACTCGGTGATAACGGTGTGTAAGCGGAACTGACGATAAAAGAGGACGGAGGATAAATTCAATTCTTCCACGCCCCAGAAAATCCTTAGCTGCGACAGGCTGCGCCCAGCAAGCATGGGGTGCGCCCGTCTCTTTGGAAGATTAAAGGAATCTCATTTGAGCAACGTGTCGCGGACTACCCGAAAATACCGGATATCATGCTACTAATATTTTGGCTGCCATCGGATTGACCGCTAAAGCGAGCTTTCTACACCCATACATAAATCAGCAATACCTACCGTATCGAAAAGTTTGAGGGTGCGGGATATACGGATGTTTGCCGGAACGGGAATACCGCAAACAAGCCCGCCGCCATGTTGGCAGGTACAGTTGATCGTTAATCCACGCTACCGGATGGCGCCTAACATCCCATCCCGAACGAGGTATATATACTCCTCAAATATGGCGGTAATGGATCGGTAAAGACACGAAAATATCGTGCGTTTTTGTCGCTCCAGCAGCTATTGCCCCGAATGGTGAAGATAAAAGTACCGGCTAAGTCAATGGGACAAATCAGCAAGCATAAGCCAAAGATGGTGAAGGCTCATTTTCAAAAAAAAATACTAACAATTGGGTGCCAGATGGCAAAATTCATAGTGTGGAAGCAAAAAACTTACCCAAAGCAAATAAGGAATTAAAAGATATTACGCATGGTTGGAAACAGGATAAAACGGGATAATGGATGGTAAAATAAACAACCACATACATAGAATTTCCTCAATTGCAAAACCCAGTAAATTTGAGTTGAAAAACAGAATGAATGAAAAAATTAAATGATATCAGTTGTACAGCGAATATCAACTGGCTTTGTCCTTTAACGGACTTTGGATTTCCATATCAGGAAAAAGGCAATTTCCATCATAGTCTCAAATGTAATCTAAACGGTAAAATATCCAGTTCAAAATATTAAAAGTCGGTTTGATATGATCGTTTGCCACCAATATTGGAATGGCATCATTGATATCAACGGATATTACTGCCATAACTTTTAGACAGATTACATTATATTAAGTATGTGCTTTGAGGTAGTTGTTCATATACTGGCTAACATCTGAATGAACAGTTTGTTGCTTGATGTAGATTTATTTCGAACCCGAGGAATACTTTTTATCTTTAAAGTACGGCAGCGGTCTTCCCGTCTTTGAGTTACTACGCAACAATCTCGGCATTTTGTAGATTCGAAAAATACAAATCTTCAAACGACATATTTGTACAATACCATTTCGATTGCTGTAGCAATGACCAATTACTGAAAAGCGGAAATCTGGGTCTGTTTTAAATCCGCCGAAATAGGTGTTGCGAATGTGTACTCAACCTATTTGCTTTCCATGGTGTTAAATTCTATCCAGACAGTATCATCATCTATCTCCAGACTAGAAGTATCCTTATCACATTTGCACCAAATACCATTTTTGTCCAAAATGGATAAAGGAAGCATCCCCAACTATTTTCTGGTTTGAGGTGCCTGCATTTATGCGTTTCTTGCTGATTACTTTTATAAAAGTATAAACAGGTTCCGTTTGAATCACCAGAGGGTTTTCTATATAGAGTTTACCCACCTGCCTTGGTTTGTCCTTTATCTTCGTATTCAAATCCTTGATGTCCTGATAAAACGGTTCAAATTCTTTCCCCCCTTTTTCCAGGATAAGCAGACTTTGACTTTCCGGAATTCCGGAACGACAGGGTGCCTTATCTTCATTGACCACCAGTGTCATTGGCCACCCCGGTACGGCATTGGAAACCAACGGCGCATGCGACAGGACCGGATGCCGGCACTCCAGCAGAATGGCTTTTTAGAGACCACTTTTACCAGTTTATAATTAAAAATGGTGGACGCATCTGCCCGGAACAGGCGGTGCCTTTGGTACCAGTGTTACCCATATCGTGTACAGAATCCTTCCATATATTAAAACCTATGATGGTGTCGTAAAAGAATTATGAAAAATCTTTATCACCTTGTTTTTCCGCAGCAAACACCCCATGGTTTGTTGCACCTTCACAGATAGCACGCTGTCCGTCTACTTTCCTTCTTCTGTATTTGGCGGGTTTTTTGCTGGTGCAGCCATTGCTGTAATGGATAAAATCTTGACCCAGCATGAGCAATAAGGAATACGATTTCATCTGTTTAATTTTATT
>JADJYT010000009.1 GCA_016719635.1 Sphingobacteriales bacterium
ATCTTCACGGCTGCCATAAACTCAACCAATAAAATAATTAAAACAGCAGATAAGGGATTCATACCTACTGTAAGTGCAGGATTATACGCAGAATATAAAGACCGAAATTTTAATGCCCGGATTCTTGGCTTTAAACGTACGGATTTTGACTTGTTTAATTATTCGTTTGCCACGCAGGGGATTGATGTGCTGATGCAGAATATTAATAATACAAATGGCATAAAATTAGGGGAACAAACCCGTTCGTATGATTCCTACAAAGCCAATAATATTATCGGAGCATCTTATGTGAATGCGGAGCTTGCAATAAAAAGCAAGGTTCGGATTGTCGCAGGATTCAGGTATGAGTATTCAAATCAGCAACTATCATCCGGAAACGAGACAGATCTGATTCGGGTTAAGAATGTAAAACACGCTTATTTGCCTTCCGTCAATATCAGTTATAACATTAACCCAAAAATGCTCGTCAGGGTGGCATACGGTATGAGTGTGAACCGGCCGGAGTTCAGAGAGATTGCTCCGTTTGCCTTTGATGATTTTTATACCCGGTATACGATTGAGGGAAATCCAAACTTAAAAAATGCGACTGTTCACAATGCGGATTTAAAATGGGAATATTACCCGTCCAATGGTGAAGTGATCAGTGTCTCTGTATTCTATAAGAAATTCATAAATCCAATTGAATCCAAGGCTGTGGTGGGAACCAGCGGCAGTACCTTCTCTTTTGCCAATGCCTATCAGTCAGATGTGACCGGCGTGGAAGTAGAAGTGAAAAAATCTTTTACTGATTCCAAAAATTATTTTTTCAAACATTTCGGATTACTGGCGAATGCTTCTTACATCTACAGTAAGGTTAATTTAGGAAAAGAAAATGTAGGACAAAGCGATAAGCGCCCGTTGCAGGGACAATCGCCATTCTCCGTTAATGCAGGTATCTTCTTCGAAGATAAGGAATTGGGCTTACAGGCCAATTTGCTCTACAATGTCATCGGAAAAAGAATAGCGTTTGTCGGTACCGATGACAATCCGGATATCTATGAGATGCCCAGGAATATACTGGATTTTAACATTCAGTATCGTTTTAAGAAAAATGTGGAAATCAGTTTGTCTGCAAATGATTTAATCAACCAGCCGGTTTTATTTCTGCAGGATGGAAACCGGGATAACAAATGGAATAGAAAAACAGACCAGGTGTTTCAACGATACCAACCCGGTCAAACCATCTCTTTAGGGGTAAAGTATAATTTTTAATAAAGAAACAACTAAATAATTTTTATGAAAACAAATCAAATTAAATTTAAAAAAACGGTAGTTATTATCGCAGCAGTAATTTTGGCCACATTTGCAGGCGGTTGTAAGAAAGAAGATGATGGTGACATTATCATTCCGCCAGCCGACAGGCCGGTGAAAGATGTTTCCGGAAATCTGACAGGAAATATCCTTTGGGACAAAGACACCGTATATCGGTTAAACGGAGTTGTAAATGTGGGTATTGACTCTATTCAAACAGGAACTACACCACAGGCAACAGGCATTTTAAGGATAGAGGCAGGTACGGTCATCGTTGGTAAAAAAGGAACCGCAGGTTCTAATCCGGGCACTTTGGTAATTCACAGGGGCAGTAAAATATTTGCAGAAGGAACTGCATCCAAACCAATTGTATTCTCATCAGCAGAAGCCTCCAAAGGCCCTGGTGATTGGGGGGGCTTGGTCATTTGCGGAAAGGCAACGAACAACCAGCCGGGCGGTTTTGCGACATTGGAAGGAAGTTATGGAGCACACCATGGTGGTTCTGATGATGCTGATAGCTCAGGGGTTATTAAGTATGTCCGTTTAGAATATGCCGGTTTCCCGATTTTAACAGATAAGGAAATTAACGCCCTTACAATGGGATCTGTTGGAAGCGGAACAATCATTAGTCATGTTCAGGCATCTTTTGGCCTGGATGATGCATTTGAATGGTTTGGCGGTACGGTAAATTGTGACCATTTGGTGGCGTTCAAAACAACAGACGATGATTTTGACTGTGATTTTGGATACAGAGGGAATGTTCAGTTTGCAGTTTCTTTCAGAAGCGCCAACTTAGCAGATCCGGTTTCAGGATCGAACAGCTTCGAAATAGATAACGATGGAGGTGGTTCCACCAATCCTCCGTTTACGGCACCTTCCTTCTCCAATGTTTCTGTATTTGGCCCCAAACAGGATTCCACCACTTCCATTGATGCCAACTTCAGAAGAGCATTGCATTTAAGAAGAAGCAACAAGATAAAAATATACAATTCCTTCTTTACCGGATTCCCTCAGGGTGTGGTAATCGATGGCGGTAATACCAGGTCATTTGCAGAAGGCAATGAATTGATTATTAAAAACTGCGTGTTGTCATTAATGGACAGCTGGTCTGCATATGTGCCATATAAATCGGATCAGTCTGGTTTTGATGTTGGCGCATGGTTTAATGATGCAAGCCGCAGCAACGGAACAGTTGCCAATGTAACGGCGGTTGGATATACACCGGCAAATTTATACAATTCAACAGCACCTGCCTTTTTGCCGGCAGCCTCCTCCTCCTTATTAAGCGGAGCAAGCTTTACGGGATTAACAGGTTTTACAACAGTTGCCTATAAAGGGGCTTTTGATGCTACTACCAACTGGACAAGCGGCTGGGCTGAATACAATCCTGCTGCAATTGTTTATGTAAGATAAAACAAACACCTACTGTTATCCGTGTGTGTGTAAAAAGCGGATAATAGTTTTCATCTGTGTGTGACCTCGGAGCTTTGCTTCGGGGTTTTTTGTGTCGAGTCGTTTCGAAGGCAGTAAGAATTCTTGCTGCTATAAGCTGTAACAAATTTCTTATGAAACAATACACACATTACCATCAATAAAACCACACACAATACAAACAGCCTTAACAGGTTTCCGGGAAGCGAATTGTATATTTGCATTGTAATTGGACATTTCATAAGACTTTGTAGGTTCCCGATGGTCACATCGGGTTTTTTAGTATCTTTATCTTATGAAAAAATTAATCAGAGCCGGCGCATTTATCGGAGTATTGCTGATCATAGCATTCTTTGCTCTCCAGAAAAAAGCTATTCCATTAGAGGAATTAAAAAGCAAATATGCCAATGAGCATTCACAGTTCCTGGACATGGACGGCATGAAGGTACATTACAGGATAGAAGGGGAAGGTAAGCCGATTGTCTTGATACATGGTACGGGTGCCTGCCTGCAGACCTGGGATGGCTGGACGGATTCTCTTACTGCGCACGGCTTTAAGGTCATTCGTCTGGATATGCCGGCATTCGGATTAACCGGCCCCAGAAAAGATAATGATTACAGTATAAGGATGTATGTGGAGTTTCTGGATGAGTTTCTAAGCCGCCACCAAATAGATACGTTTGCCATTGCAGGAAATTCGCTGGGTGGCGAGATTGCCTGGTGTTATGCCGTGGCTCATCCGGAGAAAGTGAACAACCTCATACTGGTTGACCCGGCAGGATTTTATTCCAAGGATAAAGGCAATAAGGCCATTGTTTTTAAGCTTGCAAAAATAAAATGGCTGGCGGCACTGATGGCTAAAATTGATACTAAAGTTATTGTCGATAAGACAGTAAAGGATGTTTATGAGGACGATTCCAAAATTAAGAAGGAAACCATCCAGATGTATTACGATATGTCGATGAGAGAGGGTAATCGGGAAAGTTTTTCCGCGCGCGTACAGCAGATAGACAGTGAAAAACATCCGGATATCAGCACCATTCAAATTCCTACTTTAATACTGTGGGGAAAGCAGGATAAGCTGATTGATGTATCCATGGCGGATAATTTTATCAAAATTCCACATTCAAAATTGGTGGTTTATGATGGTGTTGGGCATTCTCCGCAGGAGGAAATCCCGGCAAAATCCGCAGAGGATGTAATGAGTTTTATTCAAAATAATCAGTCAAAAAATTAACTTTGGTACAGTTCTTGAATGATTAGATACACTAAATGAATTGTACTTATGAGAAATATACTGTACTTATTGCTGTTAACGATCTTCTCCGGTGGTTTTTTTTCCGGATTAAATGCACAGAATATTGATGCCAATAATTTGTCCCCGGTCTTGAAATCAATTGTGGAAAATGTAAAAGGGGAATGCGGGTTAAATCCCAACCAGACCATTAAGTTTACGAACGATTATGTTTGGTTCCTGAATGAAAATGCAAAAAACACCACGGTAAATGCAGGCAATCAGCAAAAGATGAACAGTGAAATCCAAAGATTGTTAGTAGGTGCCGGTGTGAAATTCAGAGGATATCTGAACGACGGTCAGTTCACGAAACTGTCGCAAATGATACAGGCGGGCAAGTTAGATCCTGCGAAGGCAGGCGGCGCTACTGTGTCGACAACGCCCCCTGTCGTAAACCCGAATCCTGCCGCAAAAGTAGTTGCTTCCAATACAGTTTTACCTTCATCGGTTAAGGCACAATCCGATGTTACAGGCTTGTTTGACCAGCTGACGGCTTATATTAAAGTATCTCCTGAACAGAAAGCAGGAGTAAGGCCCATCCTGCAATCGTATGATAAAAGTGCTGTCTGCATCAAGACAAAAAATGCGGGAAACGACGCCCAGATACAGTCGGAAATGGGTGTGCTGAATAATCAAACCATTCCAAAGCTGAAAGCAATTTTAAATGACGATCAGGTTGGCAAGCTGGCTATTGCGGTTACGATGCAGGAAAATATCCTATCCGGTAAAAATTTATCGCAGGAACAAAAAGATTTTATACAAAAACTGCGCACACAGTACAGCATGAACGATGTGCAGCTGATGGCCGTTATCCTGGTGATGGTACAGGGAAAAATCAGAGGCGATGCCATCAACCTGCTGGCTAAATCCAGTCCGCAGGCAGCTGCGCAGGAGTTAGGGAAATTACTGCAGGATTTGGACGGGCAGTTGAAGACTGCTTTGAATGCAGACCAGTATACCAAGGTGAAATCAGATATCGAAAAATTGATTAGAGGGCAGAAAATATAATGATAGCCGCCGTTCAGCTGGACGCTACTTTTTTTTCAATACTTCCTGAATGATTTCTACGACTTTCTTTGCGGAAATATCCCAGTTGAAGGTTTTGGCTCTCTCTTTACCTTTTTCTATCAATTCATTTCTCCGTGCAGGATCTGTTATCAGAAGCTGCATGGCAGCGGCGATTTCTTCCGTTGAATTAGGATTGACCAAAACCGCTGCATCGCCGGCCACTTCAGGCATGGAAGACGTGGTGGAGGTAATAACGGGAATCCCTGCTGCCATCGCCTCCGCAATTGGAATCCCGAATCCCTCAAACAGGCTTGGATATATCAATGCAAATGCATTTCCCAAGAGGCTCATGAGTTGGCTTCGCTCTATCGATTCAATTCGGATGACATCCTGTTTCGACTCCATTTGCTGGAAGTAATTTTCCACTTCCAGATTCATCCAGGCGTTTCGTCCGACAATGACCAGTTGATGGTCTGACTGAAACTCCGACTTAAACAATTCGAAAGCTTTCAGCAGTTGAAGGACATTTTTTCGGGGATGGATGGCTCCAATGAATATGAAATAGGGTGTGTCTTTTATATTGAATTGATTCATCAAACTTTTCATTTCCTGATGTGAGCCGGAAGCCTGGAAACTTTCCACACCGTTGTAAACTACTTCTATCTTATCGTTATCGATGGAATAATTGCGTATGATGTCATTTTTGGTAAAGGCGGATACGGCTACTATTTTCTCAGCTTTTCGGCAGAATCTGGGTGTGTAGTGCCGGTAATAGTTTCTGACTAAAAACGGCGTATGATGAGGATAATGCTCAAAGCCCAAATCATGAATGGTGACAATCTGTGCAACCTTGGTACTTAAACTGGCATATCCATCCGTTGAAATGAATAGGTCCGCATCGATTTCCTTTAAAGCCTTTGGAATGGAATGTTCAAACCAACAATACCATAAAAATGGATGACGTGCCTGGGGAGAAACCACAACAGGCCGGATGTTTTCAGAAAAAATAAATTCTCTGGAGGGTGTCCGGTCAAATAAAAAATAGAACTCGTGCTGTGGCAATAAAGCCGTCACTCGTCTGAAAATCTCCTGCGTATAGATGCCGATACCCTCCAGTTTGTCTTTGATAAGAAAACGAGTGTTAACGGCTATCTTCATGAATCAGCGGTATTTTTTACTTTCCACAATCATGTGTACTTATACACAACTTGTCGAAAGATAAGATTTTCAAGGCATTTTATATTAGATTGAATTACTTAACTTTGAAAAAAATTATAGAGTATGAGATTTGTCGTATCATCCGCACAATTACTTAAAAACTTACAAAAAATCAGTGGCGTTATCAGCACCAATACCGTATTGCCCATATTGGAAGATTTCCTGTTTGATATACAAAAAAACTCCTTAACCATTACCGCAACCGATTTGGATACGACCATGTCTGTTTCCATGGATATAGAATCGAAAGAAATCTTTAAGGTAGCGATACCGGCCAGGATATTATTGGACAGCTTAAAAGCCTTGCCGGAACAACCCATCACCATAGCGGTAGATGAAACGACCAATGGTATAGAGATGACAACAGACAACGGAAAGTACAAGCTGAGTGGCGAAAACAGTGCGGATTTTCCGAAAGAACCGGTGGCGGATGGTGTCGAGGAAGTGAAATTGGCATCTTCTATCCTGAATAAAGGGGTCACGAAAACACTTTTTGCAGTAAGCAACGATGAACTTCGTCCGGCTATGACCGGCGTATTCTTTCAGCTGGATAACAATGGGATTACTTTTGTAGCTACCGATGCGCACAAACTGGTTAAGTACAATCAGGGTGATGTAAAAGGCGGCAATGCCTCTTTCATAGTTCCTAAGAAAGCATTGAATTTATTAAAAGCAGTAGTGCCGAATAACGATACGGAGGTATCCGTTCAGTTTAATAAGTCAAACGCATTTTTCAGTTTTGACAATATACAGCTCATCTGCCGTTTGATAGATGCCAAATATCCGGATTACAATGCGGTGATTCCAAAAGAAAATCCGAATCTCTTAACCATCTCTAAAGATGACTTCTATGCATCTTTGAGACGAACGTCCATTTTCTCCAATAAAACGACCCATCAGGTGGTGTTGAAAATGGCTGGTTCCGAGTTAACCGTTTCCGCTCAGGATTTGGATTTCTCCAATGAAGCTTCTGAAAAATTATCCTGTGATTATCAGGGCACCCCGATGGAAATCGGATTCAATGCCAAGTTCTTGCTCGAGATGTTAGGGGCTTTAGACAGCAGCGATATCAATATTGAACTGTCTACACCAAACAGAGCAGGTATTATTCGTCCGATGGATAAAGAAGAGAACGAGGATTTGCTGATGCTGGTAATGCCGGTGATGCTGAATAACTAAATGTAACCCCAACCTAATTTTTATATAGCCCGCGAATCTTGTCGTGGGTTTTTTATTTCAGCAGAATGGTTTTGGATTTCATTGCGGCATCGCTGTCCGGAGAGTGATTCTTTCCTTCCCAGAATAAAGTGCTATCCTGTTGGTACTGCGAAACAGTTCCGTTGAATTGTACCATCAGCAAGGTTCCCTTGATGACTGCCTCACCTGCCTGAGAGAATGCGAAAAAGGCCTGTCCGCCGGAAGCAGGACTCTTTCGCATGTGGGGCGACCAGTTGCTGTAATGCAATTGCATATTACAAAAAGCGGTTTGGTTAATGGTATTTATTCCGCTCCTGTTGATGGCATTCTCATAGCCAAGATAGTGCCGTTCCTTATTTACCTGCAAACAGAAGCGCTTATAGGCGAAGAACCCATTCTCAAAGCCGGGAGATATGCTGATGGATTTTTCCAATGGAACCTTGGGAGTTTCGGTTTTCGTATCCCACTGCACCTTGCGTTCGTAATCCAGTTCTTTGCTCGATACATCTTTCTGCATCCCTCCGATAATCAAATAATAAACACTCAACTTATAATCTACTCCCTGATTCAATAAGCTGCATTCGGGGGAAGAACAATCCGCCTGAAAAACAACCTGCAAAAGAAATGATAATTCATTCTTTGGTTTGTCGTACGCCGGGTTATCGATACTTACTGACAATGTCTGTAGTTTGTCGGCATCTCCTAAGGAGATTAAGTCAAAACCGTTGAGCAAAGCCAGGTAAACTTCCTTTTGTTGCAGGGAACTATCGGGATGCAGGATGATTTTCTTCCGGATTGTTTTAACAGTCCCTTCTTCACCTTTTAATGTAAAGACAGATTTCCCGGCAAAATGGATGATTTCACTGGATTGAACCGAAGCGTAATAAGAGGAAAAATAGACGGAATCTTTTCCTAATCCAGTGGCGGCCGTATGCACTAAAGTCGCCTGTTGATTTTTAGGATAGGATATCTGGTTGATATAGTCACCCAACCGGTTCACACGATGATTGTATGTCCAGTAATTGGAAAACCCCTGCCAAACGGCAAAGCTGTTTTGACCAAATCCACTTTGCACAACACCCCAAAACAGAAGAATGTATGTTGTTTTTTTCATTTAGTCTCTTTCTCCTTTTTCCTTTTCAGATTCCATTTGACTTCCTTAAAATCCTGTATCTGGTCATTTATAATCTTTATCCCCTCACTTTCCAGTAATTCCTGCATTAAGGTGGCAGAACCAAAGTGATGTTTGCCCGTCAGCAACCCGTTTCTGTTCACCACCCTGTGAGCCGGTACTAACGGAGATACTGAGTGAGCGTTATTCATAGCATAACCCACCAGTCGTGCAGATCCTTTTGTGCCGAGATATTCGGCAATATCGCCATAAGTGCTTACTTTTCCTTTTGGAATTTTACGAACTATGGCATAGACTTTATGGTAATAATCGGTCATTCTACTGTTTAGTGAAAATAAAATTAAAACATAAATAGCATATTATCAGTATCTTATGTAATAAAACCTGACTTATGTCAAAAAATAATGTAAACAAATGTTGACAATTACAGAAATGTAGCATACCTTTGACATTACATAAAAACCCAGCCATGTTAAAACCCTTAACCCACATGGCGCTTGTACTGATTTCATTTACATTTTGTGTACATGCGCAATCTTCAGAAGATAACACGAACTCGTTGTTATGTTTAATTGGACGTAACAGTTCCCCTCAGGAATTTAATCTGAACCTATCGCAAAAGCAGCCTGTCACCATTGCGTGCAGCTATGAAGATGCTTCAGTCACGATTCCCAAATATTTACAATTCAGTTGTGAAGGCGGCAATTCGTTAATAACCGTGCAAATATTGATTTCTGACGGGGATAAAAGACAGACCGTTGTGAAAGATATTTCGGTTAATGACAGGAATGTATATTACGAAATGCCGTTACTGGCTTACGTAACGGATGATATGGCACATAATCCGAAAGCTAAAATATATTCAGTTACATTTTCCAATAATATGAACACAGAACACACCATCGGTGAAGTGGGATTTTCAAGATATACTTCCAGGTATGAAGTAAAATTAAATCAGGTATTTACGGTGGATATTGGCACCGGCTCCAATAAAAGATATGTCATTCAGTCAAATGTCCCAAGAGATATCTTTGTAAATATGTACAGGTCTAACGGTGAATTTGACCACAAGATTTTGCAATCCATTAAGACTGGTGAAAATGCCATTCAGTTTGAAGAGATGCAGATTAAGTCCGGAAAATATGTGGTAGTCATATCAGATGTTGCAGATAAAAAAACACCCAGCAGTAAAATAACGGTAATGTATTGAGCGAAAATATACGTTAAAGAGTAGTCCAGTTGGGGGACAAGACCTTGTTCTAAGCTTTAATAGGCGCGGAGCAAGGTCTAATTTTTTTAGGAAGGTTGTTTCTTGGTTACATCTGCCTGTAATGATTGTTCCTCCTCAAAGAATCTTTTCTGGAAAATCAGTATCAGGGCGACACCCACGGTTATACAGGCATCGGAAACATTGAAGATAAAACGGAAAAATTCAAACGGCTCACCGCCCCAGAAAGGTATCCATTGTGGGAATGTACCTCTGATAATCGGAAAATAAAACATATCCACCACCCTGCCATGAAACCATCCGGCATAACCGCCGCCGGCAGGGAATAAGGTGGCAATCTGGCCTTCACTGTGGGAAAAGATCTGCCCGAAAAAGATACTGTCGATAATATTGCCAATGGCCCCTGCTAAAATCAGCGCCATTGCAAAGACGAAAAATCTGGAGGATTTTGCAGAAGTGATTTGTTTGCGCAGATAATAGGAGATAAAGATAACGGCTATGATCCGGAAAAACGTCAGCAGGAATTTTCCCATTCCGGCACCGAAACTCATTCCGAATGCCATGCCCTCGTTTTCGACGAAATGGATACGCGCCCACTCACCGATATAATTAAATTCATCTCCGCTTTTCATCGTTAGTTTTACCCAGACTTTGGAAGCCTGGTCGATGATTAACGACAATGCAATGGTCAGGTAAGCGATCAGTCTCTTGCTCATATGGTTTAAAAATTAAAGCCAACAAAGATAAGACTCCTTATTGGCTTTGGTGTTTTAATCGAGGTAATAATTATTTCTTTTCCATCTTTTTGCCTTCCACACTTAAGGTAGCATGGGGAACAACCAGTAACCGTTCTTTTGGAATTAACCTGCCGGTCTCGCGGCAGATTCCATAGGATTTATTTTCAATCCGGACCAGTGCGCTCTCCAGGTGGGAAATGAGTTTCTGCATTCGTACTACGATCTGGTTCATGTTTTCCCTTTCAGAGGTCATGGATCCATCGTCAATACTGGCAAATTGTGTTTCGGACTCAGAACTGTTCTTGATCTGGTCGGAATAGAAATCGATTTCTTCCTTTGCCTTTGCAATTTTTTTCAGAATCACTTCTTTAAACAGGACAAGGTCGGCATCGCTGTATCTGACAACACTTACTTCCATCGTATGTTTGGGGGCACCTCCGGGTTGGTGGCTGATGGATTGCTCATGCTTTGTAAGATGGGCAGGTTTTTGAAATGATTTTGTCACCGGTTTTGGCGCTTCCTTTTTCGGAGCCTGTTTAACCGATTTTGGCGCTGCCACTTTTTGCACCGCCTTTTTAGGTGCCACTTTTGGTGTTGTCTTTGCAACCGGCTTTGCGACTGCTTTTTTTACAGCCGGCTTAGGTGCAACAGCCTTTTTCACAGTTTTTGCAACAGCTTTTTTAACTATCGGTTTTGCTTTTGCAAGCGGTTTTGAAGGGGCTGCCTTTTTTACCGGTTTTGCTGTTGCTTTCGCTTTCACCTTTATGACTGGTTTTGGTTTAGCGGCCGCTTTCTTTACTGGTTTAGCAGGCGCCTTAGGTTTGGCTTTTAAGACTTCTTTTTTTGCCACGACTTTTTTCTTTGCCGGTGCTGCCGGTTTTGGTGCGTTCTTTTTAACCGGTTTTGACGGTGCTTTTTTGGAGGCTGCTTTTTTCACAACAGGTTTTGCTGCAGGTTTTTTAGCAACTGGCTTGGAGGTCTTAGCGACTGCTTTTTTCTTACTGGACAATTTTGCCATCTTCTACACTTTTTGAATGAATAATTTTAATGGTTCACCATTGATATCAAAATCCTTCGCTTCAGATACCTTATCGGAGAACAGTATATCGTTTGCTAAAGTTTCGTTGCAAATATATTCTTTATAGCTATGCAAAACATCGTTGAGAACCAATTGATTTTGCACATGCAAGACAATCTTGTCAGTAACTTCAAAATCGGATTCTTTGCGCTCCGTCTGTATCTTATTGACAATCTCCCGGGCAAAGCCTTCATGCTTCAGCTCTTCCGAGATGTGAATATCCAGTGCCACCGTAATGCCATTGTTGCCGGCTACCAGCCAACCCTGAATGTCGTCAGAGAGGATTTCCACTTCTTCCAGCAAGATATTAAATGTTTCACCCTCAAGGAGGATATCGAAATGGCCGTTCTGTTCCAGTTGCTGAATATCGATGTTGCTGAGGTTTTGGATGACATCGGAGGCGATTTTCATCTTGCCGCCCAATTTCTTGCCCAGCAGTTTAAAATTTGGTTTTACCTTTTTGGAGATGATACCGGACGTATCGCTGATGTATTCAATCTCTTTTACATTCACTTCCGCCAAAATCAAGGATTTTACCTTGTCGACCTGCTCGATGAATTCTTTGTCTATTGCAGGGATTAGTATTTTCTGTAATGGCTGACGAACCTTGATTTTCGTTTTCTTTCTGAGAGATAACACCAGCGAGGAGATTTCCTGCGCCCACTCCATGCGCTGCTCCAGTTTTTTATCGATTAAACCGGCATCCGATTTTATTAAATCCGAAATATGAATGGAAGAGGTGGTCGATAATAAATTCTGCCACAACCAGTCGCTGAAAAAAGGTGCAATCGGACTCATGAGCTGTACCACCACCTGCAGACATTCGTGTAATGTTTCAAATGCCGCCTTCTTGTCCTTCGATAATTCGTTGCCCCAGAAACGTCTTCTGCATAGACGCACGTACCAGTTTGATAAATGCTCAATTACGAAATCTTCGATTGCGCGTGCCGCTTTGGTCGGTTCATAATCTTCGTATGCTTCCGTAACTTCCTGTATCAGGCTGTGTAATTTGGAAATCACCCAGCGGTCGATTTCCGCGCGTTCTGCCAGCGGAGTGGTATTGTTTGTATCAATCACAAAACCGTCAATGTTCGCGTAGATGGCAAAGAAATTATAGGTGTTGTAAAGGGTTCCGAATAATTTTCTGGAAACTTCCGCCAGGCCCTCTTCGTCAAATTTCAGGTTGTCCCACGGCTGTGAGTTGGAAATCATGTACCAGCGCGTGACATCTGCGCCGTATTTGCCGATGGTGGCAAACGGATCCACGGCATTGCCTTTGGATTTGGACATCTTGTTGCCGTTCTTGTCCAATACCAGTCCATTGGACACTACATTCTTGTACGCCACGGAGTCAAACAGCATCGTCGCAATGGCATGGAGGGTATAGAACCAGCCGCGCGTCTGGTCAACCCCTTCCGCAATAAAATCAGCAGGGAACGATTGCGCGAAGGTTTCCTTGTTTTCAAAAGGGAAATGCCATTGGGCATACGGCATTGCACCCGAATCAAACCAAACGTCAATCAAGTCGCTTTCACGTTGCATCGGTTTGCCGGAGGCTGATACCAGAATGATATCATCCACAAAAGGCTTATGTAAATCAAATTCCCTGTTGAAAATCTCGTTTGATAAAAAACCGGCGGCTGCAGATTTTTGCATCTCGCTTTTCAGTTCTTCAATGGAACCGATACATATCTCTTCTTCCTTGTCTTCCGTTCTCCAGATGTTTAAAGGGGTTCCCCAGTATCTGCTGCGTGATAAGTTCCAGTCGATTAAGTTTTCCAGCCACTGGCCGAATCGTCCGGAGCCGGTGCTTTCCGGTTTCCAGTTGATGGTTTTATTCAACGCTATCATCCGTTCCTTCACCGCCGTCACTCTGATAAACCAGGAGTCCAACGGATAATAAATGATCGGTTTGTCCGTACGCCAGCAATGCGGATAGGAGTGCTCGTATTTTTCTACTTTAAACGCTTTGTTTTCTTTTTTCAGTTTTACGGAGATGTCAATGTCTACAGAAACGTAATTGGGTTCGTCTTTGTAATCTTTCACATACCTGCCGGAAAATTCTCCGACACCGTCGATAAATTTACCTTCCTTGTCTACCAGGGTTAATGCTCCGATGCCGTTCTCTCCTGCCACTTTCATGTCATCCGCGCCAAAGCTCGGCGCAATATGAACGATGCCCGTACCGTCAGAGGTTGTCACGAAATCACCGATGATGACCTTGAAGGCATCCCCATCTATATTTTCTTTGGAGTTCGCTTCAAAAGGTAATAACTGCTCGTAACGGATGCCAGCCACTTCTTTCCCTTTGAAGGAAGCTAAAATCTGATACGGTAAACTTTTTCCGTCATTTTGATAAGAGGCAAAATCCCCATTTTCATTTTCCGGCTGAAAATACGTAGACAATAATTCCTTCGCCAAAATCAGATTAACCTGCAAATGCGTGTAAGGGTTAACGGTTTTGACTAAGACATAATCAATCTCTTTTCCAACGGCCAGCGCGGTATTGGATGGCAATGTCCAGGGGGTGGTTGTCCAGGCTAAAAAATAACAGGTTTCGTTTTTAGCTGAGAAGAATGGATTGTCGGCTATTGACTCTGGGCTGATTTTAAACTGTGCCACACAGCTGGTGTCCTTCACATCGAGGTAGCATCCCGGCAGGTTTAATTCTGCGGAACTTAAACCCGTGCCGGCAGCCGGCGAGTACGGTTGGATTTTATATCCTTTGTAGAGTAAATCTTTCTTGTATAACTCTTTTAAAATCCACCAGATACTTTCGATATAGTTGTTCTCAAAGGTGATGTACGGATGATTCAGGTCCACCCAGTAACCCATCTTTTGGGTAAGGTCATCCCAGATATCCTTGAACCGCATCACTTCCTCCCGGCATTTCCGGTTGTATTCCGCCACGGAAATTTTAGTTCCGATATCTTTTTTGGTGATGCCCAGCAATTTTTCCACGCCCAGTTCCACCGGAAGGCCATGCGTATCCCAGCCGCCTTTGCGTTTCACCTGATACCCCTGCAGCGTCTTGAATCGACAAAATATATCCTTGATACCGCGTGACAGAACGTGGTGAATACCCGGCAACCCGTTGGCACTCGGGGGGCCTTCGTAAAACACATACGGCGGTTTTCCTTCCCGTGCGGAAATACTCTGCTCAAAAACATGCTGAGATTGCCAGAAAGCCGCAATCTCCTGTTCAATCTGTGTTTGGGTGATATTCTTAACTTCTCTGTATTGCTTTGCGTTTGACATAACCTGCTCCTCTCCAAAAATTTGCGCAAAGATAACAAATGCCCATGAGATTAAAAACAATATTAGCACCAGCCCCCACCTTCAAAAATGCGCATTATCCGACATTTTCTCTTAAAAATTCATAGATTTGGGGGAAATAAAAGGCAATCCCCGTTTATGTTTGCAAAATATAGAGAACCAACGTTTTTACCGGCTGTTTTACTGCTTTGGTCCATCCTGTTGACCGGGCCTGCAAAATCACAGAATGTTCCCTTGGGTTCCTGGGCTGCGCATTTGCCGCTGCAGAATGCCACTTCCGTCTGTCAAAGTGCCGGCTATGTGTATGCCGCCTGTCAGAATGGGGTGATAGGAGTGGATATCGGCAATAACCTGATTGAAAAGTATAGCAAGGTAAGCGGACTGTCAGAAGTGTTTGCAGAGCAGGTCGGTTACGATACGGCCACGTCTACACTGGTCGTTACGTATACCAATTCGAATATTGATTTGGTGCAGAAGGGGAAAACAATCAATCTGCCGTATCTTAAGAATGCCACCATCTCCGGAGATAAGAATGTATATAAAATATATTGTTTCAACGGAAAGGCCTATCTGGCAACAGGATTTGGTATTGTGGAGGTAGATCTGGTAAAACAGGAAATCGCAGATACCTACATCTTTAACGACGGCATTTCCACCACGAAGGTAAATGCCGTATGGGCAGATGAACAGGCCATTTTTTGCGCCACTTCGAATGGTGTGGTGATGGGTAAGATAGACCCGTCCGTAAACCTGTTGAATTATAATGAGTGGGTGAAGTACTCTTCCGGCATTCCCCAGTCGGAAGCATCTGCCGTTACCAGCTATCAGGATAAGGTTTTGGCAGCGGTGAACAGTACGATCTATCAGTTTGACGGAACATCCTGGACGCCATTTTTTTCGGAACCAGGCTGGGTGACAAAAGATCTGAATAATTCGTACGGAAAGTTGTCCGTTGCACAACACAAAATAGTATCCGGAATTGCAACGGATGTCCGCACAGGAAAATGGAATGGAACCGGGTTTGATTTTTACACCGGTACTTTTTATGTTGCTTACCCGTTGCAGATCATTGCAAATAATGACGGAAGTTTGTGGCATGCCGATCTGTACAGAGGATTGATTCGTCAGGAAGGCGGCAATTTCTCTGCAAAAATTCCGAACGGACCGTATGGTGTTAACAATAAGGAGATGGATTTTTTAAACGGTACATTGTGGGCGTCGTCCTCTGCCATACGAAATTCCTTTAACCCCAATGATTTACCGGAAAGTAAGTTCTTTTATGCCTGCAATGAGTATAACTGGACCAATTATATAAAATACGACTTTCCCATCCTGGATACGTTTAATCAGATTGCAGTAGTAAAGGCGTTACCGTCCGAAAATAAGGTTTTGTTTGGTGCCGCCGATTTCAGCAACGGCGGGATTATAGAATTCTCCCCTTCAGATAACACATTTAAAACGATTAAATATGCACCTAACAGTCCTTTCTCTTTTCGCATTTCCGGCGCTGATGTGGACGCTCAGGGCAATGCCTGGTTTTCCAACGCGTATTCCACCTCGCCGGTTATCTGCCGGAAGAGTGACGGCAGTTACCTGTTCTTCAACAGCGGATTCTTAAATGCACAGTTAGTCACCGATATATTGGTAGACGATTACAATCAGATTTGGATTGCCAAAGACCAACCCGGTGTCGGCGGGCTGGTGGTGCTGAATTATGGTACAGACTTAGATGACAAGTCTGACGACCTGTATTTCAATTTGGCCCTCGGCAGAGGCCTGGGTAATCTGCCTTCCAACCATGTGGTGTGTATGGCAAAGGATAAGGATGGTGTGATTTGGCTGGGCACCACTGCCGGAATTGCCGTGGTGTCCTGTGCGGGATACGTTACCGATTATGCCTGCGAAGCGGAACAGATTTGTATAGACCGAAAAGACAGCAGCGGATTTTGCGATAATTTACTGGAAGATGAGGTGGTCAACTGCATTACGGTGGATGAGGCCAACCGCAAATGGATAGGTACTGCCAACGGCTTGTTTCTGGTGAGTGCAGACGGACAGGAAACCATTCATTATTTCAATGAAACCAATTCTCCGCTGCTGGGTAATGATATCCGTTCGGTGGCGATACAGCCCGAAACGGGAGATGTATTTATCGGCACGTCTAAGGGTATCTGTTCATATCGGGCGGATGCTACCGTGACGACTGCTGAAACGCCTGCCCCGTTTGTATACCCCAATCCGGTACGGGAGGATTATGACGGGCCTATTGCCATCAAAGGAATTCCCAATAACAGCAATGTCAAAATTGTGGATGTCAGCGGTAATCTGGTCTATGAGACGACCGCTACTGGCGGCCAGGCCACCTGGGATGGCAAGCTTATCAACGGGCAGCGTGCAGCTACGGGCGTATATTTTGCGTTATGTTCCGGCAGCGGCAAAGGCCAGAAAGCCAGTCTGAAGTTTGTGCTGGTGCATTAGAGGATATCAAAATTATCGTCGGAATCCGGTATTGTTATTGTATAATAATCAAGATCGAGTGCGTTATAACCTCGTATGTCAATTTCTTTATTAAAGAGTGTAAAATGGTTACAGTCGTAAATATCCAACACCTTTCCACTCTTTACTTCGAGAATCAGGTCGAGGTATTGGCGGCCTTTTAGGTCGATGAGAGAGATGCCGTTTTTGCATCGTCCCGGGCATTCTGTACTGCCACAAAAACCCCTTTCCACCGTCATGTCGTTTGGGCCAAATGCCCTGATATGTTCAAAAACAGAGTCCAGTTTTTGCAGGAATACTTCCTTAGAACAATCTTGGTATGTCCGGTCGTTATCTAATATAAGATCCAGCATTTCAATATCCATCTCTTTTATGTAGTGGATAACAGCTTCAGCCTGGGTGGTGGGTGTGGTTTGCATGGGTGTCGTTGTTAAATCATGCCTCTTAGCTGTAAATGATATTTTAAGGAATTCCTTTTTCAGATGATTCAGATCCTTCTTCCAGCGTTGTCCACATTTCTTCAGGTATCGTAGTATATTTTTCCAGCATTTTCCAGTAGTAGTTATAGTAAAGATGTATGAATTTTAATTGAACTGCAAAATCCTCTGCATGCAGATATACTTCAACTTTTGGGTTGATACTCACGTACTCCTTTGTTGGTTCTCCATCGACATTGAAATAGAAATAATACAGTGCCATTAAATCATTTTCGAGTGGCTCAAACTCCACCAGCCAGCATAACAGCATCTTTTTATTCTTACTTTTTTTTACTCTGTTATGATAAAATTGCAGTGCTCTTTCCGCTTCATCTCTCTGGTAGAATTTAGGCGTTAACTCTTTAACGGTGTAGTAAATATCGTAAAATTTGCTGAATGTGGCAGGAGTATATATAGGATCCATTTCACTATACAATTCTTGGTATTTTTCCAGCCAGGTTGCTGCTTTATGCATATCGATGATTGGTAAATGCATGTCATTCCGGATGATTTCATCACAGGCAGTTGAACATTGATGGGCTGTCATCAGAAACTTTTCGGTGGGTTTAAAATCAGCCTCTTCATCGCGGCTGATGTAAATACTGATTTTTTATTCAGATCCAATGGCTCAGCATAGGCCTTAAATTCCGAGCAATAGCAGATATCGAGTATTTCATCATTTGCCTCTTCTACAATGAAGTCTAAATGAAAACCGGAACAGTTGCCGACAAAGGCATAACCCGCGCAACCCTTATTGCATTTGTCGTTACTGCATTCACCTTTCAATGCCTTCAGTTCACTGTCCCCTTTAGCCGTAAATTCCAATAAGGAATGGTTCAGTTTTTCCAGAAACACTTTTTTTGTGGCATCCTGATAGGTGCGGTTGTCACTCAATACCAGTTCCAGCATTTCTATGTCCATCTTCGACAGGTAATACAGCACCGCTTCCCGTTCATTTCGGGGGCTGTGGCGGGTATCATCGTTATTGTAAAAAGGCAGTTGCATGGATATGGTTTTTTGGGTTTTGCAGGATAACTAAGATAATGGAGAAGAAATAGATTCATCTTAATGTATGTGTTAAATGTTAAGGGATTTTATCCACATGGACAACCTTCTATACTATATTTGATTTTTTTTATTATATTACATAAAGCATACAACATGAAAAACAAAATACTCTTTTTATTTCTTTTATCAGTTTTATTATTTACTAGTTGTCAAAGCTATATTGCACTTGAAAAAATAAGGTTTAAAATCTTTCTGTATATCTTTTTCGGAACACTTATAATTGGTGGTATTGGAATGTTATTTATTAAAAACGATAAGAATGAATAGAAATGCATGCATTAATAAACAAACTAAATCTCTTATTTCACATATACTCTCTCTCCGCCAGGCGGCGGAGAGAGAACCTGCTATAACTAAGCGTATTACTAAACTAAAGCAAGATATCTCCTCGTACCTCGTCGATATGACAGGGAGCTGAGGAGAAGCCGTTTTGCTCTTTTATTGTCAGCTGTCCCCTCGATTCGCCAGACGGCGGAGAGATATCTCGCTAAAACAAAGCACGCTGTTCTTAACAGGTATAAGATTTCTCGCTCGTGCCTCGCTCGAAAGGACAGAGTGCAGGAGGGAACAGTGTGCGTTCCTGGCGGCTTTGCGAGAAAAAATTACATTGTAAGAAAGATGACTTCGTCGTGCCTCCTCGCCATGACGGAGTGCTTAGGAGGAGCAATCTGCTTTTTTATTGCACACTGTCATATCGATTCGCCAGGCGGCGGAGAGAGAACCTGCTATAACTAAGCGTATTACTAAACTAAAGCAAGATATCTCCTCGTGCCTCGCTCGAAAGGACAGAGTGCAGGAGGGAGCAGTGTGCGTTCCTGGCGGCTTTGCGAGAAAAAATTACATTGTAAGAAAGATGACTTCGTCGTGCCTCCTCGCCATGACGGAGTGCTTAGGAGGAGCAATCTGCTTTTTTATTGCACACTGTCATATCGATTCGCCAGACGGCGGAGAGATATCTCGCTAAAACAAAGCACGCTGTTCTTGACAAGTATAAGATTTCTCGCTCGTGCCTCGTCGAAATGAACTGTGTAAATATTCAAATTATTTTAAAGAAAAATTAGGATTGTAAGCTATATTTCCTGTGCCTATGGCAAATGCTTGTCTGACAAGTTTGTTTGCTAAAGCTACTAATGCTAATTTTCCATTTTTTCCTCTTTGTTTTAATCGTTCGTACATTTCTTTACATTGTTTATTTGAACTCATGGCTCGCATAGAACATAAATATAATAATTGTCGCATTCGACTCATTCCCATTTTACATATTCTGCTTTTACCTTTTACACTTGTACCTGATTCATATAACCTTGGACAGATGCCAATATAACTTACTAATTCTTTTGCATTCTCAAACTTTGTAAATCCATCTGTTACAACTATTAATAACATCGAAGTACGTTTACCTAAACCTGGTATCGTCTGTAAATTTTTATACAGTTCTGAATGATGTTTTTCTGTGATAGCAACCATTTTTATTTCTACTTTTTTATCTCCTTATCATAAAAAGCAATCTGTTTCTTAATAATTTTACTGACATCCTTGCTCATCTTCCCACTACTGACAAAAGCTTCTAATTGGTTACTACAACTTGTTTTTTGTTTGGTGAGATTATCCAGAATCGCTTGTAATTGCTGGAGTTCTAAAAGATGTTCTGCTTTGGGTTGCCATAATCTTGGTGTTTCACTCTTACCATATTGTGCTATCATGGCGGCATCTTTCCTGTCTGTTTTAGCTCTACTCATTCGCATCTTACAAAAATGATTTACTGACAATGGATTTACAATACTTAACAATATTTGCTGCGAATGTAAATAATACGCAAACGGCATATAGTAACTACTGGTAGCTTCCATCACTATGCAGGCATCTTTCGGCAAATATTTGATAATGCTTTTAAAACCCAGTGGATTATTGCTAATCTTTTTGTGTACATAGCAGCCATCTTCTTTCGGTATGGCTACATCTAAAGTCTCTTTGGAGACATCTACTCCAACATAATTTACTACTTTTGTCATGATAAATTTGAGTTTTCTCAAACTGGAGAGCTATCTGGTTGTTGACTTATCTATCCTAAATACGTGCTCATGGCACTATGAACTGTCCAAGTTTACAACTCAGAAGGGAAAGGTGATTAGCATTTCGAACGGTATCACACTACCTATGACGGTACTTAATCTTTATCCTTTCCTGCTCTTCTGTTTGAATTGATTAATAAAATTTCCTTTACAAGATATTTATGCCTCAGTTCAAATTAGTTTTCTGCAAACATAGGATGACGGAGTGCAAGAGGGAGCAGTGTGCGTTCCTGGTATCTTTGCGAGAAAAAAATTACAGTGTAAGAAAGATGGCTTCGTCGTACCTCCTCGCCATGACGATGTGCTGAGGAGAGTCAGTATGCGTTCCTTGCGTCTTTGCAAGAAATACAGAAAGAGAAAAACTACACCAACTCTTTCAGTTTTTCAAAAATCTCATACAGCACATAGGTATCCGTGCGGCAGTAGGTCTTGAGTTGTTGCAGCTTTTCCGGGATTTCGGAAGGATGATTTGTGTAGAACAATTCATTGTACACCGCCATCGCTTCTTCGCCGTCTTTCACGCGGCTGGAGGAAAACTCATCTTTTCCCAGCATCGCATTGCCAATGGATTTCAACGAAAAACTGCCTTGCTGGGCAGGGTGATAGTAGTACAATTCCTTAAACGGAATCTCCACATCTATAATTCTGTTGATGCGCTGTAGCAGTTGTTTTTTGTAATCCGGGAAATCCGCGGAGAGCCGGAACAGGATGCTCTTTTCCATCAGCGTGTTGAACACCAGGATATTTCCTTCCCCTTCGGTGTCTTTTAGAAATTGTTCGATAAAAGGTATCCTGTCATCATCGCCTACCGGCGAGATATAACTGTAATGCTGCAAGGGGGTGTTGGCACTTTCTTTATAATGCAGGGAGTACAGGAACGGGATGCGCTCATAAGGCTTCGACCCTTTAAACAAAGGCACAGCCGGCTGGAAGGCTTCCACATCAAAATAATAGAGCGGATAGTGAATCGGTTCAATGAACTGCTGCAGCAAGTCCTTCCGTATATGAGGTTGCTGCAGCTGAAACGATTCAATAATCACTTTCTGACGGGCATTCAGCTCCTCCGTATTGTCTATCTGGTGGATGGTGGTGATGCCTCTTTCCATAAATAAACCTTTTTCCTGCATGGACACACCGGGCAGGTACCAGATGGAATCTTTTTCCAGGTTTTTCCAGCAATATCCCTGAAAGTCGCAGGGGTAGGGTTTGGTGCAGTGGGCACCGATGGAAATGTCAGGAATCGAAGGGCTGTCTAAAGTGGCAATGGCTTCTTCTATGGTCCTCTCTACAAAGGGAATACGTTCCAGGATATCACTCAATACAGATGTTTTTCTGAAAAACTGCTGAACGTCCAGTTTGTCTCCCAGTTCATAGTCATTATTGATGGTAACCAGAAAAAAATCTTCGAGCATCACGCCGCTCCTGGTGATGATATGGTACTGTATGGTGGCATCCAGCAGGTAGGTATTGGAAATCCGGAAGGAGCTTTTCACTTCGTAGGCATACCATTTTCCATCCCTGCATTCGAGTATATCCGAAGCTGCCATAATGCCGTTGTATTTGAAAGCCGCTTCATAAACAATCGGAAAGCGTTGCTGCACCAGCAGTTTGGTGGCGGCGATGGAGGCGTCATAGCTGAAAGGGTTGGGCGGAGAACAGTCTTTGCCGCCCGGAAACAGCTGATGTGCCAGCAATCCCACTCGATGCCCGCGGTCAAATTTCTGTTGTTGGGTGATGTCAGCCTTGTCGCGCAGGTTGTAATGGTTCTTGTATAAATACAGCGATTTGGAACACTGTATGCTTCGGATTAAGGTAGATTTGCTGAGGGTGCTTTTTTTAGAACTCATTCCAGTTGTAGGATTTATTTTACTTGCTTTTTGATGGCAAAAAGTAACAAAAACCATTCAGGATGCTTTCAGGTGATTTTCTATCTTCATGCTTATTTCGATAGAAACCGAAGCTAAAATCAACTCAAATGCTCCGGGCTACTCTTCGTTGATTTTACTTCTATCACTGAAAAACATCCTAAATCCTGTTTTATTGATTCAATTCTTATAGTTAATGCGGATGTATTTGCCGCTTATTTTAATGTTTTTTAAGACATTTTACTATATTTGAGAAAGTATGCAAGAGAGATTTTGACGTGTGATACCGGAAGGGTATTATCTTGAATAATTTCTTTTCTGCCTAAATGTATGAAAAATATTTACAAATGAATCTAAGAAATTTTACCGTCACGCTGTTTGTATTGTGTTTAGCTGCAGCTTCTTATGCACAGAAAGGAGGAAGTATCAGCATAGGTGCCACTCCGGGATTATCCTATATGCTGGCGCAGAATACCTACTTTCTGGCGGAGAACAGCAAGGAGCTGGACTATCAGCCTAAATTCAGCTACCATGTGTTTATACAGGGAGGTTATAATTTCAAAGAGCAGCACGGTATCGTGGCTTTTGCCAATTTCTGTGATGAAGGACAGAATTATAGGGATGAATTTAAATGGAGGAAATATCCTGCACTGGTCGGGACACACCAGAAAACGGTGGATTTTAAATATATGGGTTTCGGGGTATTGTACCGTTTTGCCCCGTTGCTGAGAGGTCAAAAGGATCATATTCGGATCAGTGATGATAAATTCCACTGGAGAATGAAATTGCTCGTCGGTTTCGAAACCGATTTCCTGCTGAATGCACAGATGACCTATAAGATTACAAATACGAGCGGGACTGCCACTCCGTTTGGTTATCCGATTGAACCATCCCTGGGTGGGTATCCTGCGTATTCACCCAATCAAAGCAATAATTACAAGTCCTTTTTTCAGACCGTGCAGGGGGTGGGAGTGCTGCGCTTCGGCTTTGATTACATCTTTAATAACAATATGTTCTTAGGAGTTGCATTTGAAGGCAAAGCAGGGTTGAATGATATCAATGCAAAAGCATACAGGAAGCATCCTTCCTATAAGTCGTCCAGGAATTACTTCTTCGGATTGAATGTGGAGCTTGGTTATACGTTTCAGAAAGATGCAAAAAAGAAGGCGCCAAAGACAACGGAAATCAAGCCGCAGAAGACAAAAACACAGGGTCTCGACTTGAATAAAAGAGTGGATGAAGTAGATAAGGCTACCCGCAAAAAGTATAAATAATAAGACTAAACAACGTTCACCTCAGGTTCTAATATTATTCCGAATTTCTCTTTCACAGACCGCTGTACGTTTTGTGCATGCTGCCAGATTTCAACACCGCTGGCGTTCCCGTAATTGACGATTACCAATGCCTGTCGAGCATGGTTGCCCGTGTGGCCAATCTGTTTCCCTTTCCACCCGCATTGTTCGATGAGCCAGGCCGCCGGGATTTTAACCATGCCGTTTGGCTGAGCAAATACCGGCATATCGGGATAGACAGTGTACAGGCTTTTAGCCCTGTCTTCGGTCACCTCGGGGTTTTTGAAGAAACTTCCGGCATTCCCGATTTCGGCGGGGTTCGGTAGTTTGCTGCTGCGGATACAAATCACTGCGTCAGAAACATCCCGAATCGTCGGATTTGTAATTTCCTTTTCCATCAGTATGTTCCGGATATCCCCATATTGTGTATTGATAATAGGGTGTTTGGATAGCTTCAGGGTAATGGAATAAATGAAATACTTTCCCTTTAGCTCATTCTTAAAGATACTCTGGCGGTAGCCAAATCTGCAATCCGTGTTTTGGAATATCCGTTCTTCGCCGGTGTTCATATCTATCGCTTCCAGCGATTCGAATCTGTCTTTCAGCTCTGCGCCGTAGGCGCCGATGTTCTGGATGGGCGCGGCACCTGCGGTGCCGGGAATGAGCGACAGGTTTTCTATTCCTCCCCAGTTTTTTTCCACGCAGTACAGTACCAAATTGTGCCATGTTGTTCCCGATAATGCTTTCACCCACACAAACTCTTCATCTTCCTTCACCACGTCTATCCCTTTAATTTCGTTATGGATGACCAGACCGTCGTAATCACTGCAAAACAGGATATTGCTGCCGCCGCCGATAATCAGGTATTTATTGTGATACTGCAGCTCCTCCACAATGATATTTACGAGATGATCTTTGGTGGCTACCCTGCAAAAATAGCGGGCACAGGCTTCCACGCCGAAGGTATTGTGTGGTTGGAGGGATACATATTCCAGAATGGCCATCGTCGTTGTTGGTTGTTTGCAAAAGTAACTAAAGACTTTTGATTCAATACAAAAAAATCAGACCGGATCTTCGCCCGTATTTATCCGTCCATCCAACCCTACTCTTGTATTTTCCTTCTTTTTATCCGTATTTTTGGCGGGTGAAGAAAATTTTTGTCTCATATCTTATCGGGTTTCTTTCTTTTACGTGTGCTGGACAGATTACCATCACACAGCCCAATCCGATATTGTTTTATGATACCAAATATGTCACACCGGATAATCCTGTTTTCCGCCGCCCGGATTCGCTGATAGAAAACTTTCACCGTTATAACACCACCGAAAAACAATACGTGCCGTATCATAATCTGGGGAATTTCGGTACAGCCTCCTATTCCCTGATGTTCACGAACGATAATCCCATTGGCTACAAACACGGGTTTAATTCGTTTGACTTGTTTTTCATACAGCCGGAAAAGATAAAATACTACAAGACAAAGACACCCTATACCTACCTTGATTTTGTGTTTGGAGGAAAAGAGGAGATTGCCGGAGGTGGCGAGTTCTCCATAAATATTAAGCCGAATATCAATTTCGGATTTAACTTCCACCGTAATAATTTTAACGGAAGAAATCAGCATCAGCAGTCTGTTCAGAATTTATTTTCGTTCAATCACTGGTTTCAAACCAAAGATCATTTTTATGATTTAAAATTCGCTTTCATCTATAACGGAATCATCAATCAGGAAAACGGCGGATGGCTCGAAGACAATGTTTTTGATAACCCGCTGTACACCGGAAATAAAAAATTTGCACCCGTTAAACTGGATGACGCTGTCAATAAGTGGGACGAGCGGAATGTACATTTTTTACAGCAGTTTAACCTCGGGAAAAAGGAGGAAGTGCAGATCAATGACTCCACCAGACGGAAAGTGGTAAAGCCAAAATATATCATCGAGCATTTCTTTGAGTTCTCACACTGGAAATTCCTGTACAAAGATTTCGATAAGGATTCCTCCTACTATGCAAGTATGTTCTTCGATGGGGATACCACCATTGATAATACCATCTCATGGACGGTGCGGAATGCGGTTTATTTCAAGAATATGCAGAATGATACCCTGCCTAAGAAATTCTTATTTGCAGCCGGGATTCAGTACGACTTCAATAAATATCAGCATCGTTTTACCAACGAGTTGATTCAGGATGTACAGCTGAAAGCCAAGATTTACAACCAGACCGATTCTGCCTTTTTCGGCTATTCGGTAGATGCTGCAGTCGATATAGTACCAAAATATATCGGAGATTTTGATGTGCGCTTTCTGGGGAAATTGAATTTTAAGAAAGGCATCTCCGTAGCGGTAAGAGGGGATGTGTCTCTGGCATCGCCCTCACAGAAACAAACATTTTATTATGGCAACCATTTTGTATATGTGAATGATTTTAAAAAAACATTCCAGGCTAAGGTAGAAGGGGTATTTGAATGGAAAAAACAACTGATGTATGTGGGTGTGCAAAACTATTTCATACAAAATTACATTTACAACGATACAGCTTCATTGCCGCAGCAATACGGCAAACCCTTAAATGCGCTGGTGATAAAGGTGCGCAAGGATTTTAACACCAAACATATCTTTTCCGGTACGGAATTATATGTACAATGGATTTCCAACAACAGCATTGTCCGTTTGCCGGTATTTGCCATGAAGCAAACCCTGTATTACAAGGGAGGCTGGATTTCCGGAAAATTACATGCACAACTGGGATTTGACATTACCTACAATACCAACTTCACCGGAAATGATTACAATCCGTCTCTCGCGGTTTTTTACCAGCAGAATAAGCAGCGGCTGAAGTTCTATCCGATCCTGGACTTGTTTTTTGATCTGAATGTCAAACGGACCAATATCTTCCTGCGGGTGGAACATGTCAATCAGGGAATGTTCAAACAGAAAGGAATATATACAGCTCCTGACTACGGATACCTGGACAGAACATTCAGGGTGGGCGTTACCTGGACTTTTTACGATTAATGATGTGAATAAATGCAGCAGATGAAGAAAATTTTGTTTTTAACCCCTACTCTTCCATACCCGCCGGTCAGCGGCGGTGTCATCAAGTCCAGCAAGGTGGTGCAGTTTCTGAGTGAACGATACGAACTTACGGTAGCCTGTTTATTAAAGAATGAGGATAAAAGCTTTAAAGTGGAATTCCATCATAAAACCAAACTCAAAAACCTTATTACACTCGAACTGAATATTCCCCGTTCCGCAAAGAATCTGCTGATTTCCAATTTACAGCACATTCCGTTAAATCTGTATCGAAATAAATCGAAGACATTTAAAGATAAGATACAGGGTTTAGCAAACGGATATGATGTAATTTTTTGCGACCACTATGTCATGTTTCAATACATACCGGAGGATTATAAAGGCAGGGTTGTTTTGCATCAGCATAACTGCGAATACCTGATCTGGCAGCGATATGCAGCGATTGAAAAAAACTGGTTGAAAAAACTTGCCCTGTATCATCAGGCAGGCAGGATACGCAAGTATGAACAGGAGATTTGTAAAAATGCAACGGCGGTGTTAGCCGCACCGAACGATACGGACGAGCTGGTCAAGATTGGCGCTGACAGAACGAAGTTTTATGAAACCTATCACCTTGGAGATGATCAGTTGCTGGAGCAACCTGATTTGACGTATGAGCAAACGGAGCTAGTATTGCTGTACATCGGTACACTCAGCTGGGAGGCTAATATTGACGGGTTGGTCTGGTTCAACAAGGAAATTTGGCCGCAGCTGAAAGCAAATCATCCCGGAATAAAATGGGTTATCATCGGAAAGCATGCAGATGGAAGATTGAAAGAAATTGCTAAAGAAGACAATCAGGTAGAGTTAACAGGTTTTGTAGAAGATGTGGAACCTTATTTTAGAAAATCAAGGGTATTTATTACGCCCCTGCGTTTTGGCAGCGGGATAAAGGTTAAAGTGATTAATGCACTGTATCGGGGTATTCCCTGTGTGACGACTTCCATCGGCACGGAAGGATTAAAGGTAAAAGACGGCGAGTCTGTCTTTATCAAAGACCAGCCGGAAGCTTTTGTAAAGGCTATAGATACATTGCTTACGGATAAGAATACCTGGGAAAAGTTAAAAACGAATTCAAGGGAAATTGCACGGCAATATTATACCTGGGAAGCCGTGCTGGAAAACATAGAACGTGCCATCAATGACTAACCCTGCACTTTTATCGTGAAGTTGCCCCGGAGGCGGTAATGCTTGTCAGCACCGGAAACATATTCATTATTGACATCAATGCTTCCCTTAATCACCCCGGTAACGATATCAACGCTGCTTATGACAATCTTACCATGCAGCATGGCATAATTTTTATAGCCGGTAATCACTCGCTTGCGGTAAATAAAAACAGCCCCGGTGATACCGGGTGGAGACTGTTCCGTATAATACGTTCCCACTTCCGCTTTTGCCGTTGAAAAGAGTACCTGGTCTTTGATGGTTAAATCCCCGCCAATGACCACTAAACTGTCATCTACTATGGTGTCTACCGCCACCACTGTCAACAGGTAAGAAGTGTCGCCCGTTAAGTTTAGGTAAAAGGTGCCGATAGTACCTGTGGTGTCCACCAGGCCACCGCCTCCGGGATCCGGAATGACCTTGTTGCCAACAGTACAGGAAGAAATCCCGGCCACGATAACCAGCGACAAAAGAATCAGGTGTCTTTTACAAAGGGTGTACATTTTTGTTGGTGTAAAGATAGCAGTTTTCTCTTCAAATAATAAACTATTCCGGTTTGACGCAGAACGACCGGTTCATTTGGTAAAATTAAGAATTCGAATGCGATTTTATTTCTTATTTTTGTTGAATAGCATTATGTCCGTTTCCGTTCAGAATTTATCCAAAGCCTATGCCAATCAGAAAGCGGTAGATAGTATTTCCTTTCAGGTAAAGAAAGGAGAGATATTGGGTTTTTTGGGCCCGAATGGTGCCGGCAAGTCAACCACCATGAAAATGCTCGCCTGCTACGTTCCGCCCGATTCAGGTACGGCAACTGTATGTGATTTTGATATTATCCGGCATCCGCTGGAGGTGCGCAGAAAAATCGGATACCTTCCGGAAAATAATCCTTTATACTACGATATGTATGTCAGGGAATTTCTGGAATTTGCATTGCTGGTCTACGGTTCTAAGCCAGGAACAAACAGCGGCAAGAGGATAAATGAGACAATAGATTTGGTAGGGCTGGGCGTGGAGCAGCACAAAAAAATCGGCCAGCTCTCCAAGGGGTACAAACAGCGCGTGGGTTTGGCACAGGCGCTGATTCATCAACCCGATGTGTTGATTCTCGATGAGCCTACCTCCGGGTTAGACCCCAATCAGCTGGCAGATATCCGGCATCTGATAAAGGAGTTGGGCAAAGAAAAAACGATTATCTTCTCCACCCACATCATGCAGGAGGTGGAGGCTGTCTGCGACAGGGTCATCATCATTAATAAAGGCAGGTTGGTCGCTGATGATAAGACGGAGAATCTGCAGAAACTGATTTCAAGTGAAGTAAGGATAGAGGTGGAATTTGAACAGGAAATGAGTGAAGTCTCTTTGAATGGCGTCGAAAATATTCTGTCGGTTGAGAAGATATCATCCACGCACTTCCTGTTGCATGGAAAAGATAGCAACCGGCTGCGTAAAGATATTTTTGCGTTAGCTGTCAGCAAGAATAATCCGTTATTGACATTAAGACAGGAAACCAAAAGTCTGGAGGATGTTTTTCAGCAACTGACCAGTAAGAATTAAAACAAATAAACACCTTGTAAAGAATGAGATAAAAGCGAGGCCGGAACTAAAGACCAATGCTTCTGTGTGTTCAATATGAAAATCATGACAGCGATTTTAAAAAAAGAAATCAATTTATTTTTCTCCTCCCTGATAGCCTATGTCAGCATGGCGGTATTCTTTGTCGTGCTGGCATTGAACCTGTTTGTCTTTCACGGCAATATTCTGGAAAGCAATTATGCCACACTGGATGCTTTTTTTACGCTGACGCCATGGATACTCATATTCCTGATTCCGGCTATTACCATGCGAACGTTTGCGGACGAGAAACAAAGCGGAACCCTTGAATTTCTGACGACAAAACCCGTTACCGATTCTCAGATTGTGGCTGGTAAATACCTGGCAGCAATAATGTTGTGGATGTTTACCTTCCTGCCTACGTTTATCTATTTTATTGCGGTTAAGAAATTAAGCCTTGCAGAGGCTCCGATAGACAGCGGCGCTACGTGGGGAGTTATATCGGATTGTTTTTTCTGGGAGCCGTTTTTGTGTCCATCGGGATTTTCTCTTCCGCCATTACCAATAATCAGATTGTGGCATTCTTAGTCGGTGTGTTTCTGTGCTACTGGATGTACGACGCCTTTTTCAGGATCAGTTCGCTTTCGGTTCTTCAGGGGCAACTGGATTATCTTATCCAGTCGATTGGTTTAAATGCGCATTACGATTCCATCAGCAGGGGTGTCGTGGATACAAGAGATATTGTTTATTTTTTGAGCGTAATCAGCCTGTTCTTAATCGGTACCCGAACGGCGCTGGAAAGCAGGAAATGGTGATATGAAGAATTATTATCTCATACGGTCTGTAAAGTTGTTGGGAGTCAGTTTGCTGGCTGTCATTGCCGTTAATATAGTATCATCTTATTTCTTTCATCGCTTCGATCTGACGCAGGAGAAAAGATATACGCTATCCGCTTCCACTAAAAGATTATTGCAAGATATTGAACAACCCATTTTGATAGAAGTATACCTCGAAGGCAAAGATTTACCTGCTGGTATAAAGGTTCTTAGGAATGAAACCCGCGAGTTGCTGCAGGAATTCAGAACCTTGTCGAAAGGCAGGGTAACATACAGGTTTGTCGATATCAACGCCATCAAAGACCAGAAAAAGAGGGAAGATTTTCAGATGGAACTGGTAAAGAAAGGACTGCGCCCCACGAACCTGGAAGTGAAATCGGAAAGCGGCTTTACGGAGAAGCTGGTGTTTCCCGGTGCTATCGTCAGTGCTAACGGAAGAGAGATTCCGGTCCAGATATTGGAAAACCAGTTTTCGGTGGGTGCTCAGGGGTCGCTGAATAATTCCATCAGTTTCCTGGAATACAAAATGGCCAACAGTATTCAGAAAATAGTGAAAAAACACCCTGTAAAAATTGCTTTTTTGCAGGGGCACGGGGAATCGGGTATCCAACAGCTGGAAGGTTTCCTGGAAGCGCTGGCGGCGCAAAGCTTTCAGTTGGATAAGATAGAACTGGATAAGGATAAACTCCTGAATAATCAAATTGATATACTAATTGTTGCCAAGCCGAAATCGGCGTTTAACGACTATGAGAAGTTTTTGATTGACCAGTATATCATGCACGGAGGAAAGACGTTGTGGCTGCTGGATAATATCATTTGTGATCTGGATAGTTTTAAACTGGCTCCCAGTATCGTAGCGGTTCCCCGGGATTTAAATACAGATGATTTGCTGTTTCGGTATGGCGTACGCATGGAGCATAATCTGGTGCTGGATTTGTATTGCACCCAGATTCCAATCATTGAAAGTATAGGCGGTAATCCGCAGCCTAAATTATTTCCATGGGTGTTTTATCCGATGGCCATCAACAAGAATAATCACCCGATTGTAAAGAATCTGGACCCCGTTGCATTAAAGTTCTGCAGTTCGATTGATACTCTGAATAATCCTGATTTAAAAAAGACCGTCTTGTTGTCGAGTTCGATGTACGCGCGTGTTCAGCAGACACCGTTTTCTATTTTTTTAGAAGGAGCGAAGCAAAAACCTGACCCTGGTTTGTTTAACCAGAAAGATATACCGCTTGCCGTCTTATTGGAAGGGAATTTTACCTCACTGTACAGGAATCAGTTTACGGCAGACTTTCAGCAATTGCTGCAGATACAAAGAGTGGATTTCCTGCCAAAGAGTGGGTTGAATAAAATGATAGTTATGGGTGACGGAGATGTCGCCAACATTGAAAGAGATACCAAAGGAGTACCGCTGGCATTAGGCTATGATAAATATTCCGGAAAATTATTTGCCAACAAGGATTTTCTTTTGAATTGTGTGGAATATCTGGTGGATGATAATAATCTCATAGATGCCCGTAACCGTGAAGTGAAGATGCGCCTCCTGGATAAGGCAAAACTGTTGAATCAGAAAGGGTTTTGGCAAGTTGCCACTTTCGGGTTTCCTTTATTGCTCATGTCTGTATTCGGAATTATGTATAACAGCAGGCGAAGAGCGAAGTACGCACGTTGAAGTTTATAGTTTCCCCAGGTGCGTGTTTTTAAAACTGTCGGTATGTTTTAGTCCATAGCCTAAGATTCTGTCAAAGGAAGAATGTCCGAAAAGAATAATGCCGGCCAGCATCCACCACTCATTTTGCAGATAAAGCCCGGCAATACCAATAACTATGGCTAAGAGTTTGTGGTGAAAGAGATTGTAGCCGTAAGCGCCTATCCGGGGATTCACCAGATAGCCCGACATCGAGATATCAGGTGCCAGCAATAAAGCGGGGTAGATCCACCAGGTAAAATGCAGCTGAGAAAAGAGCAAGATAGAAAGGAGAAACATTCCCAGCTCTTCCAGTTTTAGCATCAGTTTCATGAGACAGATTTTAAGGAAAGATAAAATATAAAAAGCCATGCAGATGCATGGCATTGAATTTATGTCTTGAGCGACTACTTCATCTCTCGCAATGCAGTTAGGCCAGTTCTTCTTCGGAGATTAACACGGCGCTGTCATCCACTCCGGAGATGATTCTGCCGCAGTGTTCGCAGGTGTTGATCTTTTTCTTCTTACGGATTTCGGATTGTGTCTGAGCAGGAATGAAACCGAAACAGCCGCCACACGCATTTCTGTTGATTTTTACCACTGCCAGCCCGTTTTTATAAGATTTACGGATACGGATGAATGCCTGCAAAAATCTGTCTTCTACCTCTTCCTCCATTTCTTTTGCTTTTGCCGTCAGTTCTTTCTCTTCTTTCTCGGTATCTTTGATGATATTGTCCAATTCCTTCTTCTTGATTTCTAAATCTTTCTCTTTGCTGTCAAGCCGTTTCTGGATTTCAGCGATTTGCTTATTATGATTTTCAATCGTAAAGTTTGCTTCTTTGATTTTCTTTTCCGCTAGTTGAATTTCCAGTTTTTGAAGTTCAATCTCTTTGTTGAGCGCATCAAATTCACGGTTGTTCTTTACATTGTGCAGTTGTTTGTCGTATTTGGTGATCAGACTTTGCGCTTCTTTCATCAGTGTTTTACGGTGTTCTATCTCTTCCTGCGCTTCGTCCACTTCTGCCTGTACTTTTGCAATCCGTTTTTGAGTACCGGCAATTTCATCTTCCAGGTCTGCCACTTCAATAGGTAATTCACCTTTCAGGATATGAATAGCATCAATTTTAGAGTGAATGGCCTGTAAGGCTTCTAACTGCTCTAATTTGTCTTCCACAGTCGTCAATTCTTTCTTTCGTGCCATTATCTGTAATTTATTGGATTTGTGTTGATTGCTGAAATTTGAACCGCAAAAGTAGGGAATTTTTCCGATATTATCCTGTTAAATAGTTGTGAAGTAAACTGTTCACTCTCATAGTGCCCGATATCTGCTATAATTATCTGATTATCAGCATCAAAAAATTGATGGTATTTGAAATCGCCCGTTATGAAGACATCTGCCTGCTGTGCAATTGCCTTGGGTAACAGAAAACTGCCGGATCCGCCGCAAAGCGCAACCCGCTGGATTTTCTTTCCGCGCAAAGCGGTATGGCGGACGCATGCCGTTTTCATCTTTTTTTTAACAAAATCCAGGAATTTCGACTCATCCACAGGCTTATTCAGGTCGCCAATGAGACCGGAGCCGACCTCCTGATGTACATTGTCCAGTATAATGACTTCATAAGCGATTTCCTCATACGGATGAACCTCCCTCAGTTTCTTTAAGATGTTTATTTCCATATAATCTGGAAAAATGACTTCAATCTTATCTTCTTTTACGTTGTGTCGTTTATTTTTTATTCCAATGACAGGATTGGAGAGGTCGTTACCTTTAAATGTTCCTTGTCCGGCAAGCTTAAAGCTGCATTCGCTGTAGTTGCCGATGCGGCCTGCCCCTGCGCAGAACAAACCATTTAATACATGCTCGGTAGCTGATGAAGGTGTATAGGTGTATAGTTTCTTCAGTATTCCCTTTTTAGGATCGAGTATCTTCCTGTTGGCCAGCCCTAATCTGTCAGCAATAATGTGATTGACACCCAGTTGAACATTGTCCAGATTGGTATGACAGGCATAAATGGCAATATCATGCCTGATGGCTTTGATGATGGTGCGTTCAATGTAATTCTTGCCCGTTATTTTTTTTAATCCAGAAAAAATAATGGGATGGTGTGCAACCACCAGATTGTATTTTTTACGGATGGCTTCGTCAATGACCGCTTCGATGGCATCCAGACAAATCAAGATACCGCTGCACTCTGCCATTTTGTCGCCCACCAGCAGGCCGGCATTATCATATGGCTCTTGGTATGATATTGGTGCGAAATCTTCGATAGTCTGAATAATATCTGCTATTTTCATCTGTTTATTTTAGGTTTATCTTGAATATACTTACAAAAATACTATTATTTCCTTTCGCAATCCTATATGGTTCCGTAATTTGGCTGCGCAACCGGATGTACCAATCCAATTTTATTGGCTCGACAGACTTTGAGATTCCGGTTATTACCGTTGGAAATCTCAGTGTTGGCGGGACAGGAAAAACACCGATGGTGGAATTGCTGATAGAGCTGCTCAAAGATAGATATCCCATTGCCGTGCTGAGCCGGGGATATAAACGCAAGACATCGGGTTACCTTTCCGTAAGACGAACCCATACGACAAAAGAAGTGGGGGATGAACCGCTGATGATCAAGTTAAAATATCCGGAGGTGCAGGTGAGTGTGGGCGAACAGCGTGTCTTTGCCATTCCCCGTTTATTGGCGGAACATCCGGAAATAAAAGTCATTTTGCTGGATGATGCCTTTCAGCACCAGAGTGTTCGTCCGGATATCAATATTCTGCTGACCACTTATTTCAAACCTTTCTATGATGACCTGATTTTGCCGTTAGGTACGCTGAGGGAATTTTCATCCGGAAAAGACAGGGCGAATATAATTGTTGTTACAAAGTGCCCCGAAAATTTAAGTGAACAGGAACAGATGGAAATCGTTCAGAAGATAAAACCGGCTTTTGGACAGAAGGTATTTTTCAGCAGTATAGAATACGGGGCGCCCTATAATATTTTACAATCGGACGACAGGTTTTCTTTTGATACGAAAGAAGAGCAATTACTGATAACCGGTATCGCAAACGCAGTTCCGTTAAAGAATTATTTGGAAGACAAATCCGGCGGAGTGGTGCACTTTGACTTTGAAGATCACCACCACTTTGAACAATCTGAATTAGAACGAATCCGGAAAAATTATCCTGACTTTTCAAGGTGGGTGACAACAGAAAAAGACGGGGTGCGCTTAGCGGTTCATAAAAACTGGCTGATTCAACATGGTATTTCCTTGCATTGTATTCCCATCCGTACCAAACTGATTGGAAAGAATGGAGGTGACTTTATCCCTGCAGTAAAGGGATATTTGGACTATTTTTACAGAACCGAATCCATAGAACCACGCCATACGGAACCGGATATACAGGGCAAATAATCAGATGCTGTTTATTAAATTAGGTTAATATTCGGATGGATGATGGAAAAACCTGTAAATTACAATCGTATTAATCCCTGCTTTAATTGAATATCCTCAATCATGAACAAGGCTGTAAGAAATAGCATTATCATCTGGACTGTCGCTTTGATACTGGTGCATGGTATTTTTGTTCATGAACACATATCTAAACCAACACGTACTCAAAAAATCTCTTTCGCCTTTAATGCACCTTACAGGAATTTATTATATACCATTCTAGCTGTTAATCCGGGCTCTGAGCACTTCAATAATGTGTTTGTTAAACAGGAAAAAATTTTGAATGAACAGGATCCCTTTTTTCTTTTTTTCGTTTTATCGCTGCTGATTCCGGTTACAGCAACTTCCATTTTTTCCATAAAAAGATATACGGAAACACACAGGTTAACATCCTGCAACCTGGTTGTTGCATATTACAAGAGAGGGCCTCCCCGATAAATCATTCTTGATTTTATTTATTTCTAACATTTAATTTATACTTTATGAATACTGCACATTTGCATTTATTGCTTAATCATATTCCTATTTTAGGGGCGTTTTTTGGGATTGTATTATTGTCTGTCGGTTTGATCAGAAAGAACCCGGCTATACTTTCCATATCCTTGTGGACATTCCTCATAGTGGCGGTTGCCAGTTCGGGAGCATTCTTCTCCGGGGAAGGTGCGGAAGAAATCGTAGAAAATTCAACAGGGGTCAGTGAAGCTGCCATAGAAACACACGAAGATGCTTCTGCCATTGCCTTTTATGCCATGATTGCTTTAGGGGTATTGAGCGCCCTGGTACTACTTATCAATAGAAAGAAAGATATCATTGTTAAGGCATCATTCGGAATATTACTGCTGGCTGTTTTGGTGAATGGTTTGATGTTCAGGTCAGGCTGGCTGGGTGGAAAGATTAAACATGATGAGATACGAGGATCAGTTTCTGCCGCAGGGGCAGCCGAAAACAATACAGGTGTCTCAGATAAGGAGGAAGAAAAGGAGGATGATTGAAAATCAAAGGTCAATAAAAAAGCCCGGCATTCGCCGGGCTTTTTTATGTAAGAAAAAATCAGAAGATTATTTCATAATCAGATTAAATTCTACTCGTCTGTTTTGAGCTCTTCCTGCGGCGGATTTATTATCACCCAATGGCTTGGAGTCACCAAATCCGGAAGAAGTCATTCTGGATGCTTCCACGCCTTGTTTAATCAGGTAATCCATCGCTGCTTTAGAACGACCCTGAGAAAGTTTTAAATTGCTTTCCGGTTTGCCTACATTATCCGTATGTCCTTCTATGCTGACATCGTAGTAGCTGTATTCTTTAAGCATCTTAGCCACTTCATTCAGGATAGGATAGGAAACAGGTTTGATGATGGCTTTGCCGGTTTCGAACTGAATACTTCGTGCTTTCAGCAATACCTTCTTGATCTTTTCATCCTGTACCGGACAACCTTTGTTTTCTTTAGGACCTTTCACGGTAGGACAGGCATCGTCTTTATCCAAGACACCGTCTCCGTCTGTATCAGGATAAGGGCATCCAAGGTTTTCTTTCGGACCGGCTTCGGTGATACATTTGTCTTCGTTGTCATACAATCCATCACCATCCGTATCCGGACAGCCGGCATGGTCCTTATCACCAGCCACATCCGGGCAGGCATCTTCTGAGTCTATCACACCGTCATTATCTCTGTCCGGGCATCCTTTCAATTCTTTCTTGCCGGGAGTATCTGGACAATTGTCATCTTTATCGGCAACGCCATCTCCGTCCCTGTCCGGACATCCTCTTAATTCAGTTGGACCAGCCTGGTTAGGGCAGTCATCTTCCATGTCAATGATGCCGTCTCCATCTGCATCCGGACAACCCTGCAGTTCTTTCTTGCCCGGTGTGTCAGGGCATTTATCTTCAGTATCCAGGATGCCGTCGCCGTCTCTGTCCGGGCAACCGTTGGATTCGCAGGTTCCTTTCTGATTCGGACAGAGGTCTTTTTTATTGGATACTCCATCTTTATCTTTATCTTTCGCTGTTTTTCTGTTTGGAACCGTAATTCTTAAGCCGGCCTGAATATTGATGTCTCTCTTATCTTTCTTAATCAGATAGGTAAAGAAATCCTGTGAGCCTATATAGAAAGGTCCTAAGCGCAGTCCAAGCCCCCATTGAACGTTTGCAAGCTGATCTATGGCAACAGGTAAATAGGCGCCGAACCATTTGTAGTCATATCTTGGTGTAATAGACACGATCGATAAATGATGGACGTTGTTTTTCTTTTGCGGAATAGGATTGATTTGTGCCGCTACATTGATGCCAAGTCCTTTATACAGGTTTAAGTCAATCCACGTATTGATAGTGGTAGGGAGCCAGATCTTAAAGGTTCTCTGGTCAGTGGCGGATCTGGTACCCAGATTTCGCCAGTTTTCGAACAGTGTGTTTTCATTGAACAATTCACCTGTCTTTGTTAGGTTTACGTCATAGTCAAATACAGAGTCCGCTTTGGTAAAGGTTAAGCGCCCGATATTGATGACGGAAAATCCGACCTGTACAAAATGTTTATCTCTCTCATTATAGTACATGTCTTTGCAGTCCATGCTGTATTTGTACTTATCTTTATCCTTTCTGAACTCATACACTAAAGCGATATCCCCGGCAGCAGACCATTTTGAGACATCTTTGTCAACAAATCCCTTAAGCAGGCCAATTGCATCGAATTCAGAATTTTCGGAAAAATAATCCAGGTTTTTTGAAACACCTATCTTCATGTCAGCATTTAATAATGTAATGGTATCTTTGCTGTCGAAGCGATAGTCAAATTGATCCGCGTAAGCATATAATGCTCCCAATCCCTTTACTACTTTAATGGTTGCACCCACTTTCAGGAAGTGTTTGTCTTTATCTAAAACTACTCGGGAATAAGTAACGCCTATATCTGCCCAAGCCATTCCCTTAATACCCATGTTTTTGATGGAATGATCCTTTCCTAAGAAATTTCCGATGATATCAAATGCACGGTCACCCCAGCCCCAACGCAGGTTTCTGGCCAAATCCTGTTCCAGGTTATCTACATTCACTATCGTATTGAGGTGGGAAGAAAATGCAATCGCATTATTGTTCTTCATGTCTTTTCCAAAGGATACCAGGAAGGAAAATGGGAGTTGAACCGTATTGCTGATATAAGCAAATTTTGCCTTGCCATTCAGGTTTTCGGAGAGGTTGACGGAGTCATCAAAATTTTTAAAATTAAAGGTTTTTCCTTTCAGGCCGATGTAGTTGTTGCTGACGGTCGCATCCAGTGCAAACAGGTTAATGTCAACTTTAAATCGGTTGTCCGCAATCGCAGGATTGTAATTCACATTGTTTACACCGCCAAAATTACTGGCACGCAGTCCAAGAAACTGGGCTTTAATGGAGGTGATGCATATCACTGCTGCCAGCAGTAAGATGATTTTTTTGTTCTGATGTATCATGGTTTTGAATTTTAGTGCGGATTATACTTGTTTGTTTCGTTCAATATAAATTGGAATTATATGATGGTTACGTTCAACAAAATTATGGTTTTTCCATTAAAAAAGTATAAAAGTTAAAATTATTGCAGTATATTTGTATTGCTTCGTAAACACTTCATTAAAAGTATCTTTTTTAGTGTTTTACTGAAATAAACAATAGCATAAAATTTTACAGCCTGAAAGTGAATGATTTAAAAAATCAGTGTTTTTTATGAGTTTTTTAAGGATGAATCTCCGTTAAATTAAATTTTACAGTAATGAATTATAATACAGACAGAAATGAGATTGAGATGCGTGAATATGGCCGTCACGTACAAAAAATGGTCGATTACGCCGTTTCCATTCCCAGCCGCACAGAACGTCAGAAAGTAGCTGAAAACATTATCCAGCTGATGGGTATCTTAAATCCGCAATTGCGTAATACGGCAGATTACAAGCATAAACTCTGGGATCACATATTCATCATTTCCAAGTTTAAATTAGAGGTAGATTCCCCTTTTCCCATTCCGACCGAGGCAACGGCCAGAATCAAGCCTTCTGAATTGCCTTATCCGCAGCAAAGGATTAAGCTGAAGCATTACGGTAAAAATGTGGAAGCATTGGTTTCTAAGGCAAAAGCGATGGAAGATGAAGGCAAAAAAGAAGTCTTCACAGAGATTATCGGCAACTTCATGAAAATGGCCTACAAGAACTGGAGCAATGAGGAGGTAAGCAATGAATTGATAAAAGAGGATATGAAATCACTGTCCGGCGGTGAACTGGAGATCAGCGAGGATATGAACATTGAGAGCATGTCCCGAAACCAGCCGAAGCGCAAGTTCACACCCAACAATAAGCCGGGTAACTTCCAGAACCGCAATCAGAACCGCAATAACAATAACAGAAATAATCAGAACCGAAATAATCAGAACCGCAACAACAATAACCGCAATCGTTTTAGCAAATAATAACGGGAATGAATATGCAGGCAGATGCGTTTGAAGTAAATGGCGGTAAGCCATTAAGCGGGACCATCATTCCGCAGGGAGCCAAAAATGAAGCACTCCAGATAGTATCGGCAGTGCTGTTATCCGACCAGGATATTACCATATCCAATATCCCCCATATTCTAGATGTCAATGTACTGATAGAACTCTTGCAGGAGATGGGTGTGCGGGTGGCCAAACAAAATACAGACACTTATACGTTTAATGCAAAGAATGTCGATCCTGATATCTTGCTGACAGAAAATTTTAAGAAAAGGGCAGGTCATTTACGTGGTTCGGTCATGATTTTAGGCCCTTTGCTGGCTCGTTTTAAGAGAGCCTACCTGCCTACGCCGGGTGGAGATAAAATTGGACGCAGGCGATTGGATACGCACTTTTTAGGGTTTGTAGAATTAGGCGCAAAATATCATTTTGACAAGGAAAAATCATTTTATTCATTAACAACGGAAAAATTAATTGGAAAATACATTTTACTCGAAGAACCTTCTGTAACCGGAACAGCGAACATTGTCATGGCTGCTGTGCTGGCAGAAGGGGAGACGACCATCTTTAATGCAGCCTGTGAGCCCTATCTCCAGCAATTATGCTCGATGCTTAACAGAATGGGCGCAAAAATAGCGGGAATAGGTTCGAATCTGCTGAAGATTGAAGGTGTTAAGAAGCTGGACGGTACAACGCACCGTTTACTGCCCGATATGATAGAAATCGGCAGCTTTATCGGACTGGCGGCGATGACTAAGTCCAATATTACCATAAAAGATGCACGGGTAGATATGCTCGGCCTGATTCCAGCCTATTTTAAAAAACTGGGAATACAACTGGAAATCATAGGTGACGATATCGTAGTGCATGGTCAGGAACATTACGAAATCCATACTTTTATAGATGGTTCCATCCTGACTATAGCAGACGGCCCTTGGCCGCTTTTTACACCCGATTTGCTGAGTATTATGCTGGTGACTGCCACACAGGCGGACGGCAGTGTGCTGATTCATCAGAAAATGTTTGAAAGCCGGCTGTTCTTTGTCGATAAATTGATTGACATGGGTGCCAAAATAATCTTGTGCGACCCTCATAGGGCGACTGTCATAGGCATTAACCGCGAATATCCCTTGCGCGGTATCAACATGTCCTCGCCCGATATCAGGGCAGGGGTAGCGCTGCTGATTGCAGCCCTTTCTGCCGAAGGGAAAAGCATCATTTCCAATATCCACCAGATAGACAGAGGGTATCAGCACATCGACGAGCGCCTGAGGAATCTGGGTGCCGATATTAAGAGATTGTAACCTGTTTTCAGTCCTGTTTTTTCTCCCATTGTATTTCGTTGAAAACGTTATGTTTTATTAACCTAAATGTGGATAAACATCCTTGTTTTTATGTCATTTTCAGGTACCAATTTTGTATTTTTATGCAGTCAAAACACATCGGTTTTTTTAGCCGGTAAAACGGACGTTGTGCGGATAAAATAAAGAACATACTATAGTTATGAGCGAAGTCTTAGAAGAAGTAAAGAGCAGTCATTACGGAGCAGATAATATCACCGTTTTAGAGGGATTGGAAGCCGTGCGAAAACGGCCCGCGATGTATATCGGGGATATCAATACGCGAGGGTTACACCATCTGGTGTATGAGGTTGTCGATAACTCAATTGATGAAGCTTTAGCGGGTCATTGTAAGAATATCTTTGTTACCATTCATGAAGATAATTCCATCTCCGTGCTGGATGACGGACGCGGTATCCCTGTCGATATGCACGTAAAAGAGGGACGTTCTGCACTGGAAGTTGTTCTGACCGTTCTGCATGCCGGAGGTAAATTCGATAAAGACTCGTACAAAGTTTCCGGCGGATTGCACGGAGTGGGCGTGTCGTGTGTGAATGCACTTTCTACGCAGTTGATCGCTACCGTTTATCGTGATGGAAAAGAATACCAGCAGGAATTCGGTATCGGTATTCCGAAATATCCGGTAAGAGAAGTAGGACCTTCCGGTCAGCGAGGTACCAAAATTCATTTTAAACCGGATGCAACTATCTTTACGACCACTGAATATAATTATGATACATTGGCTGCCCGTATGCGTGAGCTGGCTTATCTGAACCGCGGTATCAGCATTGCCATTTCGGATGAGAGGAATAAAGACGACAACGGTGTTGCTTTCTCCGAAAATTTCTTTTCACAGGGCGGGTTAAGGGAATTTGTCACCTTTCTGGATAAAACCCGTCAGCCGTTGATTCCGGAAGTGATTTACATGGAAGGCACGAGAGATAACGTAGTGGTGGAGGTAGCTTTTCAGTATAATGATTCCTACAATGAGAACATACATTCTTACGTCAATAATATCAATACCATTGAAGGTGGTACGCATGTAGTGGGATTCCGAAGAGCATTGACCAGGGTGTTTAAAAACTGGGCAACTAAAAATGATTTATTCAAAAACCTGAAAACGGAAATCAGCGGGGAAGACTTCAGGGAAGGAATTACCTGCCTGGTTTCGGTAAAGGTGCCGGAGCCATCTTTCGAAGGACAGACAAAAACAAAATTGGGTAACTCGGAGGTCGACGGTATCGTTGCTGGTGTGGTAAGCGAGCATCTGGAATATTTTCTGGAAGAACACCCGAAAGAGGCCAGAACGATTGTCAACAAAGTGATTTTGGCGGCAACAGCCCGTATGGCGGCTAAGAAAGCCAGAGAGTTGGTGCAGCGAAAAAGCGTGTTGGGTGGTTCCGGATTGCCGGGAAAACTATCCGACTGTTCCGACAAAAACCCGGATGCGTGTGAATTGTACCTGGTGGAGGGTGATTCAGCGGGCGGTACAGCTAAACAAGGCAGAAATCGTGCATTTCAGGCCATCCTGCCTTTGAGAGGTAAAATTCTCAATGTGGAAAAGGCGATGGAGCATAAGATATACGAGAACGAAGAGATAAAAAATATATTTACAGCACTGGGTGTCAGCAAAGGGGTGGAAGGCGATGAAAAAGCCTTGAACATTGCAAAATTACGCTATCACAAAATTGTCATCATGTGTGATGCCGACGTAGACGGCAGCCACATCACCACCCTTATTCTCACCTTCTTCTTCCGTCATATGAAAGAGCTGATTGAGCATGGGTATATTTACATTGCATCGCCTCCGTTGTATTTGGTAAAAAAAGGCAATAAAGAGCAATATGCGTGGAACGATGAGCAGCGTATTGCTGCCGTCAAAAAGATTGCCGGAGACGGAAAAGAAGACAGCGTCCATGTACAACGCTATAAAGGCTTGGGAGAAATGAACGCAGAGCAGTTGTGGGAAACGACCATGAATCCTGAAACACGGACATTAAAACAGGTATCGATAGAAAACGCGGCAGAAGCCGATCATATTTTCTCTATGCTGATGGGTGACGAAGTGCCTCCACGCAGGGAATTTATTGAGGCGCATGCCAAATATGCAAAGATTGACGTATAAAACCCGTTAAGTTTCCAATATTGTAGCCATGCCGGGAAGCATGGCTATTTTTTTTGTTTATTTTTTGTGAAAAACACGCTCATTCCATTCACTAAAAACAAGAACAAAAAAAACTTTGTATTTTAGGCAGATGAAAAAAGCACCATTCGCATTTCAGTTGCTGTACATAAGTTGCATCTTGTTTTTAGTGTTAACCACCATTGGCATGTTTACTTTTCCGGGGGGCACGATACTGGATCATTATACGAAAGGATATAGTTTTTTTAATAACTTCTTTTCAGAGTTGGGTCGCTGGCGCACTCATTTGGGCGAAACGAAATGGGTGTCTTTTTTCAGTTTTACAGTTGCATTGCTGATTCACGCGGTCGCGATGTTTGTGTTCAATCTGCATTTCCTGAAGCACACGAAAAGTATAGAACTGAATAAGACGGCTCATTACACCGCATTGATTTTCGGAAGTGCATTTCCATTCTTATTGGCCGGCATTGCTCTCACCCCCTGTGATTTATATTTGCCTAAACATATGTTTTGTGTCAGGGTAGGATTTGGATTGCTGCTGCCCTTAAGTCTGGCATATACCGTACTAATCCGTCAGCATCATTTATTGCCCAATAAATTCGGCAACATCATGCTCACCATAGTCGTTGCGATTGCCTTGTATTTAGTGATGATCTTCTTCGGACCGAATCCGCGTGAAGTAGGGTATGTGCAGCAGACATCGCAAAAAATCATTGTCTATTCCATGATATTTTCGTTGTTGTATCTGTCGTATGGGTGCAAGAAATATTTACAGGAAGTGAAAGGCTAATTCTTGCCGCCCAATCCGAATCCAAATCCAAGATTCAGAATCATGGGAAAATTGCCAAAGGTACCCCGGTAGATGGATTCCTTATTATTCAATACATTAAACAACAGAGATGCATTGAATACGCCTATCTTTCCAATGGGGGCTGCATATCCCGCACCTAAGAGCAGATGATGCACATTCACCCGTCTGTCATAATAAAAATTTGATGGCTTGTTCACAAAATCATACCGGGCTTCCAGATTGAGTCCTTTATAAATATATCCTTTTGCGTAAATGTCAGACCCGTAAACAAAAAAACTCAATACGGTACTACTGGAGTAGCGGATACGTTCATAAATAAGAATAGGCCCGGCTCCGAGTTCCAGACGGTCCTTTATGACCATATATCCTACGGTTGGGGTTACATTTATATAGGTGAAGGCTCCAAACTGCAATCCGAAATTTCCCAGTCCGACACGAAGCCGGTTCAATCTTTCCTTTTTTAATTCGGCAGCCGATTTCACGTCCTCCCGGGCAGTCTTTGGCTTTTCGCCCTTTTCACTTGATTTCTTATTGTCTAAAGGTTCAATTATCTGAGTGGGCTGATAGTTTTCTTCCTGAGCGGCAGCGAATTTGTACTGAAAAAATACCCATAAAAAGAATGTATAAAAAAGCGCTTTTTTTTTCATTTACCCGATTTTAGGATTATCATATATAGAACGTACCTTTGATAAAAATAGTTTGATGCTCAAATTAAGCGTAAAAATAATGGTATTTCCGCTATTTTTCTTGCAGAACTTCCATGCTTACTGTCAATTAACATTGGAAGATATTTTTTTAACAGACAAATACACGGCAAAGTCGTATCCGGATATTGCTTTCCTGCATCAGAAAACCCTGTTTGCGCGATTAATGAGAGCATCCGAGGGAAAGGATATTGTTTTTTTTAATAGGCAAAATGTTCAGGTTGATGAATGGAAATTGTCTGAATTTACTTTTGTTGGAACAGATATGGACAAAGAGTGGTCCGGGTTGACATTCTCCAATACGGATAGATATTTTCTGCTGAGCAGGAGTTGTGAAACCTTATACAGGAATGCATATTCCTGTGATTATGTGCTAGGTGATGGGAAGGGAAAGCTGACAGACCTGGGTGATGGGAAGCAATATTTTCCGCTCTTTTCGCCGGATGATAAAAGAATTGCATTTGTAAAATCCAATAACCTTTATTACAAGGATATTTTACGCAATAAGGAAGTGCAAATCACTAAGGACGGTGAGTGGAATAAGATTATCAACGGGAAGTCGGACTGGGTGTATGAAGAAGAACTCGGACTTACAAGAGCTTTTGAATGGAATGCTCAGGGGGATAAGATTGCTTATCTGAAGTTTGATGAGACTCATGTAAGAGAATCTTCATTGCCGGTGTATTATGATTTAAAGTACCCGAATCTCTTTACCTACAAGTATCCGAAAGTAGGCGAAGAAAATGCAAAAGTGTCAGTATGGTGGCATGATACAAAATCGTCCAGAAATTATAAGGTTCCGTTGTCTGTCTCCAGTGAATATATACCCCGGATTTACTGGAATGGGACGGGCAATGAAATAATAGTCATGCTGCTGAACCGACAGCAGGATTCCTTGCAGTTAGTGACTTTTGATATTAAAGCAAAAGAACTCGGACAGCTTTATCTGGAGACGGATAAGGCATATGTCGAGATTCCGGATATCGTCAAATTTCTCTCTGATAATTCGTTTATCATCAGCTCCGAGAAAGATGGGTTTAATCATTTGTACCATTATGATAAGAATGGGAAATTACTGCGTCAGCTGACAAAGGGAGATTTTGAAATAATGAGCGTATACGGAGTGGATGAAAAGAATAAAGCAATTTATTTTCAGAGCAATCAGGGAAATGAAATCGAAACGGCGATTTATAAGATGGATTATGAACTATTGACAGTGCAACGGATAAGCAATCAGGATGGAATTAATACGGCACGTTTCTCTAACGATTTCACTTGCTTTATCAATGAATTTTCCAATGTTTCAACACCTCCGCAGGTGACTTTACAGCAAACAGATTCCGGAAGAAACATACTGCTTGAAGATAATGAAGGATTGGGTGCTTCGCTTAAAGGCATTCCCCGAAAGGAGTTCATAAAAATCCCTGTCAACAATCAACTGTTAAATGCCTGGATGATCAAGCCTGCAAATCCCGATACTACCAGGAAATATCCGCTGCTGATGTATGTGTATGGAGGGCCGGGAGACAGGGAAGTACTGAATGAATGGCAAAAACGGCGTGATTTATTTTATAATTTTCTGGCAGAACAGGGATATGTGGTGGTATGTGTCGAAAATACGGGAACAGGTAACAAAGGCGCGGTATTTAAAAAAGCCACATTTCTGCATTTGGGGAAACTGGAAACTGCGGATCAGGCAGCGGCGGCTAAATATCTTTCATTATTGCCATATATAGATAAAAACCGTATCGGTATAGTTGGATGGAGTTATGGCGCCTACATTGCGCTGAATGCTTTATTGGAAGCGAATGATGTGTTTAAGGCAGCTATTTCCATAGCCCCGGTCACGAATTGGAGTATTTACGATAATATTTATACGGAACGGTACATGCGGACTCCACGAGAAAACCCATTGGGATATTATGAAAACAATCCGATTATTTCTGCTGGTAAATTAAAGGGTAATTTATTGCTGATGCATGGCATGGCGGATGATAATGTGCAGGTACAGCATACGATTCAGATGATAAACGCCTTGAATGAAGCCCACAAGACCTATCAGCTGTACCTTTATCCGGATAAGGATCACGGCATATCCGGAAAGGAATACCGGTATGATCTGTATTCAAAGATTTTCCGCTTTATTCAGGAAAAGCTGTAACCCCGCTTTATGTCAATTTTAATAACGAATGTGCAGAATAAATCCAGATTTCTGTATTTCATAACCTTAAATTTAAGTTTGGAAAGATATAACATCTTACCTTTGGACATCTAAAAAACAGCAGATGAAAAAAATACTCTTTAGTGTGGTTTGTATCCTCTTTTTACAAACGTTCACCTACGCACAGGTAGAAAAGCAAATTAAAGGAGAAGCCGTATCCGCGGATGAGAAGAAGAAACTGGCAGACACCACTGACGGCTGGAAATTTGGCGGATTGGGAAGTCTGACATTCAATCAGGCGGGATTTGTGAATTGGGCCCCCGGCGGAACAAATTCCTTTTCTTTCTTATTTAATTTTCGTTTTTATGCCGATTTGAAGAAAGAAAACCATTTGTGGCAAAACTGGTTTGCAGCGGAGTATGGCATCCAATTTGTAAAAGGTGATGCGGATAAGGTCAGAAAAAACGCAGACCGCTGGGAAATCTTTTCCAAGTATGGCTATAAGTTGTACAAACCATTGTACATCGCCGTTTACACAGATTTACGCTCCCAGTTTTCGAATACGTATGATTATGCACAGCCTAAACCGAGAAAACCGATTTCCCGTTTTGCCGCTCCCTTGATTTTTGAGGCTGCTGTTGGTCTGGATTATGTCCCCAATCAGTATTTCTCCTTGTTTTATTCTCCCTTAGCGGCAAAAGTCACATTTGTCGGTGACAACGATATTGCGGCGGCAGGCACATATGGAAATTCATTCCCCTCTAAATTGAAGAAAGAATTTGGTACCGTTTTGATTGCTACATATAAACAGAATTTCTGGAAACAAAACATCTCGATTCTTTCTGTGTTTAAAGCCTATAAAAACTACCTGAAAGACAAAGAGCTGGTATTTGATAATACTGTCGATCCTGCCACATCTTCCCTTGTTCCTGAAACAATCGGACACTACAGACGCAATATTGATATTGACTGGCAAACGACAATAGGTCTGAAGGTCAATAAGTATTTATCCGCCAGTGTCTTTCTGCAATTGGTTTGGGATGTCGATATTCCAACACCTGTGAGTGGTACCATCGCACCGGTGCAATATAAACCACAGGCACAATTCAGGGATATTATTGGCGTAGGCTTATCCTATAATCCCAACTTTTATAAGACGAAAGGTGTTAAGGCGAAAAGCCTGTAATCACTGATTCCTTACCTGATAACCGCACTTATTTTTAAGTGTGGTTTTTTTATTTAGAATGAGTCCGGAATAATATTCTTAATTAACGTAAACAACTAACATTTTTTAACAATATATCAAAAGCGTTCCTAGACTAGGATTCTATTTTTGCAGTTCATTAAACCGAACAAAAATCTGCTTATGGAATCTATTGACATAAAAGCTTTAAACGAGCAAATCCAACAAGACAGCGCTTTTCTGGAAATCCTGAATCTGGAAATCGGAAAATCCATCGTAGGGCAAAAATATATGCTCGAACGATTGATGATAGCACTCTTGTCTCAAGGCCATATTTTACTGGAAGGGGTTCCTGGATTGGCAAAAACCTTGGCCATCAAATCCTTGGCAGATGCAATAGATACCCGATTCAGCAGAATACAGTTTACACCTGATTTATTGCCGGCGGATATTCTGGGTACAATGGTCTATAATCAGGCGAAAGGGAATTTTGAAGTGAAGAAAGGCCCTGTCTTTTCCAATTTCATTTTAGCGGATGAGATTAACCGCGCCCCCGCAAAAGTGCAGAGTGCTTTATTGCAATCGATGCAGGAAAGAGTGGTGACGCTGGGTGATACGACGTATAAGCTCGAAGAACCGTTTCTGGTAATGGCCACGCAAAACCCGATTGAACAGGAAGGAACCTATAATTTACCGGAAGCGCAGGTGGACCGTTTCATGCTGAAAGTAAAAATCACCTATCCCGAGTTTGAAGAAGAACGGCAAATCATGCGTCAGAATGTGTGCGGACTGAATCCGAATATCCGGCCGGTGATTTCTGCAGAGACCATCCTGAAGGGACGCAATACCGTGCGCAAGGTATACATGGATGAAAAGATTGAAAAATATATTCTCGATATCATCTTCGCTACCCGTGAGCCGGCTCACTATAAAATCGACAACCTCAAACACCTGATCAGCTACGGCGGTTCGCCGCGTGCCAGCATCAGTCTGGCGATGGCAAGTAAATCCTACGCGTTCATCAAACGCAGAGGATATGTCATTCCGGAAGATGTTCGTGCAGTGGCACATGATGTATTGCGCCACAGGATCGGCATCACGTATGAGGCGGAAGCGGAAAACATCACCCAGGAGCATATCATCGATACCATCTTAAACAGAGTAGAAGTTCCTTAACAGATTTTTAGAAATGCGGAAGCGGAAGCAGATACTTCTTCTTTCCATCATCTTTTCATTTCAAATCCTAAAAATGGAAGTTACAGAACTGCTCAAAAAAGTGCGAAAAATTGAAATCAAGACCAAGGGCCTGACGAATCATATATTTTCGGGTGAGTATCATTCTGCCTTCAAAGGACGGGGTATGTCCTTCTCTGAGGTCCGTGAATATCAGTACGGTGATGACATCCGGAATATTGACTGGAATGTCACTGCCCGCTTTCAGCATCCGTTTGTCAAAGTGTTTGAGGAAGAACGGGAGCTGACCATCATGCTGCTGATTGATGTCAGTAAATCTTCATTCATAGGTACACAGAATCAACTGAAAAATGAAATCATTGCGGAGATAGCGGGGGTACTCGCTTTTTCAGCCATTCAGAATAATGATAAGGTGGGTGTTTTGTTCTTCAGTGATGCCATCGAAATGTTCATTCCTCCTAAAAAAGGAAAATCCCACATTCTGCGAATTATCCGGGAGATACTCAACTTCGAGCCTAAGAGTAAGAAAACGAATATCTCTCTGGCATTGGAAAGTTTCAATAACATGGTCAAACGAAAGAGCATAGCTTTCGTATTGTCTGATTTTATTGATGAAAATTATGCGGATGAACTGCGTCATATCGCCAAAAAACACGACGTGATAGGAGTAAAGGTTTACGATCAGCTGGATACGGAACTGCCAAAGGTTGGTTTGCTGCAAATTGAAGACGTGGAGACCGGCGAAACGAAATGGATTGACACCACTGATTCCGCGACTCAGAAAACATACAGGGAACGCGCGGCATTCTACGACAAAAACTACGATGCCAGTTTTTTAAAGGCCGGTGCGGATAAACTGAAAATAAAAACCGAACAGTCCTATGTTCATATATTGATGAACTTCTTTAAGAAACGCGCTTAACACAGGAATGAAACCATTTTTACAAATATCATTTAAACGGGTTGCGGATTGTTTCAATCTGAGTGCAGTGTTGTTTCAATATGCCATTATTTCATTCTTCCTGTTGCTTGATTATAATTCAGTTGCACAGACGGCTACCGCTTCTGTCAAAGAAAAGGAATACCTCATCGGTGACTGGATTCCGGTGGATCTATTTGTTTCCGCCGCTTCCAGTAGTAAGGTGATTTTCCCGACACTGAAAGATTCCATTTCTCAGATAATAGAGATAGCAGATCTTACACCGATTGATACCGTCAAGAAAAGCGGACAGAATGAATATCATCAGTTGGTCAACCTGATTGTTTTTGATACCGGACAGGTGCTGTTGCCGCAGTTCCAGTTTCTGGTGGATAATAACGGACAGTTGGATACCATTACGTCAGAAGCCATTTTGGTGCATGTATCCGGTGTGAAAATTGATACGACCAAAGATATAAAAGCGATAAAGGAACCGTTAAAGATTCCATTGACCTTCAGGGAGATCTTACCGTTTATCATCGGGGCTTTGTTGCTGGCTGCCCTGATTGCCTTTATTGTCTGGTTTGTCCGCTATAATAAGAGAAAAAATCTGCCGCTGGATGAAAAATACCTGTTGCCGCCGCATGTTTGGGCCTTGAAGGAATTAGATAAACTCGGGCAGGAAAAACTCTGGCAGACCGGTGAGGTGAAAAGTTACTATTCCCGTTTGACAGACATCGCCAGAACCTACATCGAGTTGCGTTACCATATTCCGGCCATGGAGCAAACTACTGAAGAGTTGATGAGTTCGCTGCATAAAGGCGTCATGAAGCAGTCACTCAAAAAGGAACTGAACGAAGTGCTGGCGCTCAGTGATTTTGTGAAATTTGCGAAGGCACAACCGGATTTTATGGAGAATGAAAATTCGTTGAAGGTAATCAGGGATTTTATTGATAAAACGAAACAGCTGGAAGAGGCGAAAAAGGCAGAACAACATAAACCCGTCTGAGAAAAATGGCAAATTTATTTCCATACACATTTGCGCATCCACAATACTTCTGGTTATTGCTTGCGCTGCCTTTCTTAGTGTTTTGGTTATATTATAAAAGAGATACATTTTATCCCGCTTTCAGTATTCCACAGCATGGAGGCGTACTGACGCAGGCGCCTTCCCTGAAAGTGAGTATGCTGCCCCTGCTGCCGCTGCTGAAAATTCTGGCATTTGTATTCCTGGTATTCGCTCTGGCAAGGCCGCAGAGTTCGCTGTCGGAAAAAGAGATTTCCACGCAGGGAATCGATATTGTGTTGTCCATGGATATATCCGGGTCTATGCTTGCGCGCGATTTTGAGCCTGACCGCCTGGAAGCCGCCAAGAAAGTGGCGATGAAATTTATCAGGGACAGGCCAAATGACCGGATAGGATTGGTGGTCTTTTCCGGAGAGAGTTTTACGCAGTGTCCCATTACCATCGACCATCAGGTATTGCTGAATCTATTCAAAGACATCCACAGCGGCATGGTGGAGGACGGTACGGCCATAGGGATGGGATTGGCAACGGCTGTAGCGCGGTTGAAAGAGAGCAAGTCAAAAACAAAGGTCATTATTTTGATGACGGATGGTGTGAATAATATGGGGTATATCGATCCTTATACAGCTATCAAAATTGCCAAGGCTTTTGGTGTCCGCGTATATACTATCGGGATTGGTAAGAACGGAAATGCACCCTATCCGGTGAAAGACCAGAACGGCAGGACTTTCTACCAGAGTTTTCCGGTACAGATTGATGAACCACTGCTGAGAAAAATCGCGCAGGAAACGGGCGGAAGTTATTTCAGGGCAACGGGCAATTCATCCCTGAAGAACATTTATGACAATATCGACAAACTGGAAAAGTCAAAAATAAAAATCAGCAACTACCACCGGAAAAGTGAACGCTTTCACCTGTTTGCATTTCTGGCATTGTTTTGCCTCCTGGCGGAATTTGTATTAAGTAAAACGTATTTGAAAACCATTTTAACATAATAGATAACGATATCAACAACAGATCTGGTCATGCTGCGATTTGAACATACCGAATATTTTTCCCTGCTGCTCCTGCTTCCGCTGGTCACAGGCATTTATTTTTATGTTCAATGGAAAACAAAGATACAATTGCAGCAAATAGGCAATATCGACCTGATCAGAAGACTGATGCCTCAACGGAGCGATAAGAAATCGCTCGTGAAACTGTTGCTGCTGAATATGCTGATTTTGTTTTTGGTGCTCTCTCTGGCACAGCCGCAGATGGGAACGAAGATGGAGAAAGTGCAGCGTAAGGGAATCGATGTGATGATTGCGCTGGATGTTTCGAAAAGCATGTTGTCGCAGGATATCGCTCCATCCCGTCTGGAGAAATCCAAATTGCTGATTCAAACGCTACTTCATAAACTGGACGGAGACAGGGTAGGTTTGGTCATCTTCGCCGGAAACGCCTATTTGCAGATGCCGCTGACGGTGGATTATTCCTCCCTGCTGTTGTATCTCCGCTCTATCACGACGAATTCCGTCCCGACACAGGGTACCATCATTACCGAAGCGCTTCGTCAGTCGGAAAGCGCGTTTAAGGCAACCGACAAAAAATATAAAGCGGTGATTGTCATTACGGACGGCGAAGACCATGAAGAAAACGCCATTGACATGGCGGAAGAACTTGCTTCTGACGGTACGAGAGTCTTCACTGTTGGTGTCGGAACGCCCGGCGGCGGCGCAATTCCGGTGTATGATAACAACGGAAGAATTATCGACAATAAGAAGGATGAGAATGGGCAGGTGATTGTTTCCAAAATGAATGCAAATATGCTGCAGGCACTGGCAAAAGGCGGTAACGGGAATTATTATGTGCTGGATAATACGAAGATAGTCGGCGATTTGCTGTCTAAGGATATCGCCAAAATGGAAACAAAAACCATAAACGATAAAATATTCACGGATTATGTGGAACAATTTCAGTATTTCCTGGTGTTTACATTATTGGTTTTATTCGCAGACTTATTCGTAACTTTCAGAAAGGAGTGGTTGGATTTTAAGAAGTGACATTCTTGACACGATTTTACAGATGAAAGAAAAGATTGAACATATCAGAGCATTCATAAAAAAACACAAAACGCTGATTATTATTTTAACGGTGATAAAAGTGCTGTTGAAGATTGGCGTTGTTTTATTTTTTATTGCAAAGGCGAATGATGCGAAAGGACAGTCTGCGAACAAACTGCTGAGAGAAGGAAATAAGCTGTATCATAAGGAAAAATACAACAATGCTACAGAGTCCTACAGTAAGGCATTGCAGAAAGCACCGAAAGATGTGCGTGCCAATTTCAACCAGGGTGATGCGCTCTTCAAATTAAATGAACTGGATAAGGCAAAAGAACTGTATCAGGCCGCTTACAGCCTGAGCACCAATACGGATATCAAGGCGAAAGCGCATTACAATATCGGCAACGCCTGGTACAAACAGGAAAAATATGAAGAAAGCGTAAAGGCTTACAAGGCTTCTCTAAAGCTGAATCCTAAGGACATGGATGCCAAATACAACCTGATGATGGCCATGGCAAAACTGAAAAATAACAACGGCGGTGGTGGCAAAAATCAGCAGCAGGATAAGAAACAACAGGATAAGCAGGACAAGAACCAGCAGCAAAAGGGAGGCGATAAGAACCAACAGCAAAAAAACCAGCAGGGACAGCAGCCACAGGACAACCCTTCTCCACCACAGCAGCAGGCACAGGCGCCGCAAATGAGCAGTGAGGAGGCACAAAAACTGCTGGATGCCATAGGCAGCGAAGAAAGTAAGGTACAGCAAAAATTATCAAAGGAAAAAGGCAAACCGCAAAGCGGAAAAGTACAGAAAGACTGGTGATGAGGAGCAGTGTACGAAATAGAAACATCAACAACAGCCATCTTTTCAGTGGTTCAGCCTTTTGTGCATTTCTATTGCTGTTGTTGACAGCCGGTACTGCATTTGCCCAAAAATTTACAGCGATTGCCAACACCAGAGAGGTTCCGCTCAATTATACGTTTGATATTACCTATTCTGTGGAAAACGGCGATATGCAGAAATTTACGCCGCCACGGTTTGAAGCGTTTGACACCTATGGGCCGGCACAAAGCACCAATGTTTCCATCATCAACGGAAAGATGTCGAAGTCGGTATCATACACCTACACGCTGCAACCGAAACGTCAGGGCGAATTCACCATTCCGCCTGCAACCGCCGTCATTAACGGGAGCGAGATGAAGTCAAATCCGGTGAATATTGTTGTGACGGCACCTTCCAAACAATCACAGCAATCACAGCAGTACCAGGATCCGTTCGATGCTTTCAGGCGTCAGTCACAACCGCAGCGAAGGCAAAGCAGTGACGAGGATATCCGTAAAGAGGTGGAAAAAAATATTTTTGTCCGTGTCATTCCTTCCAAAACACAACTGTATCAGGGAGATCAGGTTAGCCTTTCCTATAAACTGTATTTTCGAATTCAGTATCAAACCCTGCAGGCAACTAAAAACCCAAGTTATAATGGTTTCCTGAGTGAGGAATTTAAACTGCCGGAACCCGACAGGAACGAACAGCCTCCTATAGAAGTATATGGAGGCAGGAAATATTATGTGCAGGAATTCAAGCGTGTCTCCCTGTTTCCGACTAAGTCAGGAAAGATAACTATTGACCCCATTGAATTGCAGGGAACCGTTTTGCTGGAAGTGCCTGACCCGTTCTTTGGCGGATTTTTCTCCACGCTCGAGCCGTATGATTATGAATTTAAAAGCAATGCGATTGACCTGGATATAAAGTCCTTGCCTGAAAAAAACAAACCGGCAGCTTTCAGCGGTGCCGTCGGTAAGTTTTCATTTGAAGCCGGATACGATAAAAAGAACGTAAAAGTAGGGGATGAGATAAAATTAAAGATTACGTACAACGGTACCGGTAACTTAAAATTGATTACCGCTCCCAAACTGGCCTTTCCGGAGGAGTTTGAAGCATTTGAACCCAAAACCAAAGATGATTACAGTAATAACGGCAGTGTGGTCACCGGTTCCAAATCATTTGAATATATTCTGATTCCGCAGGATGGAGGCAAGTTTAAACTGCCGTTGTATGAGTTTGCCTATTTTGATGTGGAGAAAGGTGATTATGTCAGGTTCACACTGCCGGAAACGGAAATAGAGGTGGAAGGAAAAGCAAAAATCAGCGAGAATGTAATCAGTTTCTTTAAGCGGGAGAAAGAGGATAGACCCAAAAGCATTTACGGTATCAAAACCACCTATGCCGCTTCCTCGGATTTTGCCGGAAGCAACCGTTTCTGGATGCTTACCGTCTCTCCGTTCATGATATTGCTGCTTGGATTCATCTTTCGAAAACGGGATTATTCTGAAAGTGAGTTGTTGTCACTGAGAAGAAAAAAAGCCAACAGGATTGCGCTGCGGAAAATGGCGAAAGCGAAAAAATTACTGGAGCAACACCAGGAAGAGGCATTCTACAATGAGGTAATACGGGCGTTGTGGGAATATTTATCTGACAAGCTGGCGATCCCGCAAAGTGAACTCTCTAAAGAGAATATTTCGGAAAGACTGAGCTTCAGAAACGTAACAGCTGATAAAATCCAATCCCTGGTAGAAACGCTGGATACCTGCGAACAGTCCCTGTTCTCTCCGGCCGGACAGCAACATGCGATGCAGCAGACGTATTCAAGATCGGTGGAATTGATAGTAGATATTGAGGAACAGTTAAAAGCCAAAAACAGTTGAGAGTGATGTGTGTAAATAAGATTGTCTGTTTGACCTGGATGAGCATCCTGTTACTGTTTCCGGCTGCGCTGAAGGCAGCTGACGCAAAGAGTTTATTCAGCTCCGCGAATAAATACTATCAGAACAAACAGTATGAGGAGGCGGAAAAGATGTATCTGCTGATTTTACAGCAGGATAAGAAGAATGTGCATGTCTTATATAACCTGGGGAATACGTATTACGACCTGAAAAGATATCCGGAGGCTGTATTGTATTATGAGCGTGCCAGAAAATGGATGCCGGACGACAAATCGGTTAATCAGAATATACAGCTGACCAACAACAAGCTCTTTTCCAAAATGGAATTCAGTAAGGAGTTTTTTGTAACGAAATGGGTGAAAGGCAGCGTGTATGAAAAATCAGCATCCACGTGGAGTGTTTGGATGCTGATAATGTTATGGGCTGGGGTGTTGTTGGTATGCTTGTATTTTTACACCACCCAGAGAAGATACCTGCAATCGGGTATTTTTGCCTTATGTATGACATTATTGCTAGCTTTCTTTACCAGGCTTGCCTATAACAGAGAGCAGCAGAAGGAATTCGCCATCGTGATGCAGGAAAATGCATTTATGAAAAAGGCACCCGTAGAAAGTATGAATGCCGCAGACTCCATTCCGCCGGGGATTAAAGTGCAGATTGTTGATACGGATAAAAACTGGTTCAAGATTAGACAATCTAACGGCAAAGAAGGCTGGATAGACAGCAGGAGTGTCGAACTGATTTAAAACGTGATTCCCAGCGTAATGGGAACGTAGTGTTTAATGCTGATTTCGGGCGTATTCGAAAATACCTGAACATTGCTGCCCGTTCCATCGGTCACATCTATTCTTCGCTGCAGATGCTGTAACCGGTAGCCTACCCCGAAATGGATCGCGATTCTCTTTGCCGGCGGTACATATCTGCCGCCAATCATAAACTCGCCGAAAGCACCGGCATACGTGCCGCGGTTCAATGCGGAATTTATATACGAATCAATATAAACCGCGCCGCCCGCTCTTTCCGAAAAGTACATATTAAAGTTGCCTTCGAGTATGTACTCCCGAAATTCAGCAAAGAACGGGAAAGTGAAAAAATAGGAACGGACACCGGTAGGGCTGTTAGGCCGGAAGTCCAATCCCAGTCCCGCACCGATGAATAATTTAGGATTAATCAGTGCACCGTGCACCGTACGAAACATAACACTCGGTTTTTCCGTTCCCAGGTTGGTCTTTACCGTACCTGAAGGAAGCTTTAAAAGTTTGGTTCCTGCCACGCTGATAGCCACACCCACTTCATTGACGGACGAGTAGCGTGTGGTACGGATATCTTTGATGGAATCAAGATCTAATACAATATCCTCCTGTGCATGTAGTGTTGAAAAGAAGATCAAACAAACGGCCGCTAATAACATCCTTCTCATAGAATTATTTTATAATGCCTGAAATTTACTAAATAAATGGCTGGTATTTATCTTTAATGTCATGCGGTAATACGTTTTTTGAATAAATAACATCAATAAAATACCTATTTTTATTCATGCGAAAATGCTTCATAGCATTCCTGATTTTCCAGCTGACAACGCTTTTGTCTGCAGCCCAGTCCTTTGACTACAGTGCGGATTGCAAGAAAGGATATCAGGCCATTTTTAAGTTAAAGCTGAAAGAGGGGCAGGACTGGCTTGAAAAGGAAAAGGCGACGAATCCCAAAAACCTGCTGCCATACTTCCTGGAAAATTACATCGACTTTCTAAAGCTATATGTCAATGACAATGAGAAATTGTTTCAGTCAATCGAACCGAGGATAAAAATGCGCCTGGATAAGCTCCGGGACGGAAATCAGCAGTCACCGTATTATTTATACACCCAGGCGGATATCCATCTCCAGTGGGCATTTTGCAAAATCAAGTTCGGCGAATATGTGAGTGCGGTGTTTGAGGTGAAGAAGGCTTATTCCATGCTGCAGGCCAATCAGAAGAAATTCCCCGATTTCAGGCCCAACGTAAAAAGCCTGGGCCTGCTGCATACCCTTTTTGGGGCGGTACCGGATAAATATAAATTCGGAGCCAGGCTGTTGGGGCTGAAAGGTTCCATCGGGCAGGGGTTGAAGGAGTTAAACAGCGTGCTGGAAGACGACCATTTTCAGTTCAAGGAAGAGACCATCATCATGTACACCTTGCTGATGCTGCACCTCCAAAAAGACGAAGCAGGCGCCTGGAGCATGATAGACCGTGCAGACATTCCACTGGGCGACAATCTGCTGAACCATTTCGTAGCCGCTACAGTAGCCTCTCATACCGGCAAGAATGACAAGGTGATTTCCATTCTCTCCGCAAAACCAACTTCCGCGGATTATTATCCGTTTCCGTTTCTGGATTTTCTGCTGGGAGATGCAAAGCTTAACAGACTGGATGTCGATGCCGATGATTACATTAAGAAATTCATTGCACACAACAAAGGACGTTCCTATCAAAAGGAGGCATACCGCAAACTGGCATGGTATTACCTGATGCAGGATAATTCCGTACTTTATAAGAAATATATGCAGCAGCTGCTGACAGTGCCCTATACCCCTACCGACGAAGACAAGTCAGCTCAAAAGGAAGCGCAGCGCGGCATAGTCCCCAGCCGGGTTTTGCTGAAGGCAAGGGTGTTGTGCGACGGCGCCTATTTTGACAAGGCTCTGGAAACAATGGCAGCCATAAAGCCGGAAAAACTGAACCGCTCCCGCGATCTGATAGAATATCATTACCGCACCGCCAGAATCTATCACGAAATGGGCAACCTGAATGAGGCTGTCAGATATTACGGCATGACCATTCAGAAAGGCGAAGCCTTTACCTATTATTTTGCGGCTAATGCCAGCCTTAAATTGGCATCCATCTATGAGCAGCAGCAAAAAAAAACGGACGCGCTGAAGTATTACCAGAAAGCGATTGACCTGGAAAAAGATGAATACCACAACAGCATCGAAGCGGAAGCCAAAGCCGGATTAAACCGCCTGGAAAAGTAACGGTTCGTTACCCACCCCTTTGTCCCCTCCCGGGAGGGGAGTTGCAGGAAGCAGTTAATGCACATTAAATGGAATAAGCCAATAGCGGCCTACTCGTAGTACTCCCGGATGATAATCGTACCGGGTGGATTTCCGGAGAATTGATACTGGCATTTGTTTTGATGATAGCTGTCTGCGGGTTTTATTTTCACATGAATACATGAACGCCTGTTATGATTTTTATAACTTTATTGCTATTTTTAATAACACTAAAAAACGGAGTAATATGAAAAAGATTCTTTTTGTCCTGACCATGATTTTCCTCTTCGCACCGGAAAGCCATGCTCAACTGACCATAAACAATGTAACCCTGCCGGCCAAACTGAAAACGGCTACCGGCGAATTAACCCTCAACGGCGGCGGTGTCCGTAAGAAAGCATTTTTCAAGGTGTATGTGATGGGACTTTTCCTGACAGAAAAAAGCAAAGATGCTGCAGCCATCCTGAAAAGCAATAATGAGATGGCGGCGCGTTTGCAGATCACTTCCGGTGTCGTCAGCAGCAGCAATATGTCCTCCGCCATTAAGGAAGGATTTGAGAAATCCCTGAAAGGGAAAGTGGCACCGCTGCAAGGCAAGATTGATGATTTCATCGGCATCTTTTCCAAAGAGGAAATCAAGGAAGGTGATGTCTTCATTCTGGATTATGTTCCCGGAGTGGGCGTTAAGTCTTTTAAGAACGGCAAACTTTTATCTACCATTGAAGGGGAGGATTTCAGGAAAGCGCTCTTCGGCATCTGGCTGGGCGATGATCCGGTAGATGCAGGCCTGAAGACAGGGATACTGGGTAACTAATCAACCTGTTTAGCCGGCTAATGCACTTCTTAGCGGTTGTTACTTTTTCATGGGAAAAAGTAACCAAAAACCATTTTTATTGTACAGAGGAAATTTTCTTTTTCTTTGTTGAAAAAAGAAACCGCTGATAAAATAAACGCTAATGCTGAATAGCTATGCTTCGTTTATTTTACAGCTATTTCTTCGTACAATAAAAACCTAACCCTTTTGCGGTTCTTGGAATGCATTGTTGCGCAGTTTTTTTGTTTTTTCCTGTCTGCCGACTGCAGGTTGTATCAGGTCAAAACGAAACAGCCATCACTCCAGAATCTGCAGTTTTGCGAACTTCAGCATGATTTTCTTGTTGCCGACCCCTTCAAAAAAGATGGTAGCAATCTTGTTTTCACCGCTGCCTTCCACGCTCAGCACCTTTCCCTGATTGAATTTCTCGTGCAGCACTTTCATGCCGGCCTGCAGCTGCTGCAGATCCGTGGTGATGGAGGCGGTATGTCCTGCCGCCGCCTTGATTTTGGTGAGATGCTTCGGTGGTTCGTATTTCGGAACGACAGGTTCTTCTTTCTTCTGGTATTGCTTGCTCAGATACCATTTGCTGTTGCTGTCATTGTCGAACAGCGGCTTCTGCTCCGCTTTGGGTTTCTCTTTCTGTCCGAAGAAGATTTTATTGCTGTCGGCAATCTCCTCGATGAAACGGCTGGGGTCACAATAGTTCAGCTGCCCGAATTTATAACGCGTCAGCGCATACGACAAGGTCAGGAAGCGTTTGGAACGCGTGACTGCCACATAAAAGAGCCTGCGTTCTTCCTCCAGGTCTTCGCGCGTATTCATAGCCATGATAGAGGGGAAAAGATTTTCCTCGAGGCCCACGATGAACACGCTTGTAAATTCCAGTCCCTTTGCTGCGTGTATGGTCATCAGCTTTACCCTGTCCTTGTTTTCGTCCTTATCATCGTCCATATCCGTCAGCAATGAAATCTGCTGCAGGTAAGCCGCCAGGTCATTCTCCGGCCGCACTTCGTCCTCTTCGTATTCCGGCTTTTCCGCTACCGTATATTCCTTGATGCCGTTGAGCAATTCCTGGATGTTTTCATAGCGCGAAATACCTTCGGCGGTTTTGTCCTTGAACAGTTCCTGCACGATGCCGGTTTGTCTGCCGATATACTCGGCGATTTCGTACGCATTTTTAGTCGGCAGCATGGCACGGAAACTCTTGATCATGATGCTGAAATCGCGGATGGCCTGCTTCGCACGTCCCTGCATATCCTGTATGATTTCCGGCTTTTCCGCCACATGCCACAAAGGCAGATCGTATTCATTGGCGGTCACAATCAGTCGGTCGATGCTCGTGTTGCCGATGCCGCGCACCGGATAGTTGATGATGCGTTTCAGCGCTTCCTCATCATTCGGATTGACCGTCACACGAAGGTAGGCGATGAAATCCTTCACTTCCTTTCGCTGGTAGAACGACAGCCCGCCGTAGATTTTATACGGTATGTTCAGGCGGCGCAGCGCTTCCTCAAAGGAGCGCGACTGCGCATTGGTTCTGTACAGGATGGCAAACTCGGCATGCAGGAGGTGCTGGCGCATCTTCTGGTCAAAAATGGAATCCGCCACGATGCGGGCTTCATCCGTATCGCTGGCGGTTTTATAGACCTTTATCTTTTCGCCGCCTTTCTGCTCGGTCCAGATTTTTTTGGGCAGCTGTGCCTTGTTGTGTTTGATGATATCGTTGGCCGCCTGCACGATATGTTCGGTGGAGCGGTAGTTCTGTTCGAGCTTGAACACTTTCAGGTCCGGATAGTCACGCTCGAAGTTCAGGATATTTTCGATGGTGGCGCCGCGGAAGGCATAGATGCTCTGGGCGTCGTCGCCCACGACACAGACATTTTCATGCTGCGCGGCAAACAGCTTCACGATTTCATACTGTGCGTTGTTGGTGTCCTGAAACTCGTCGATGAGCACGTGCGTGAACCGTTTCTGGTATTTGTACAACACATCCGGAAACCGGGTGAGCAGCTCATACGTTTTCAGGAGCAGGTCGTCGAAGTCCATGGCGCCCGCCTTGAAGCAGCGGTCCTGGTATTTGGCGAACAGCTCCGCAATTTTCGGGCGGCCGCTGCTTTCGTCATCCGAGACGAGGTCGGTGTTCTCCGCATATTTTTTGGCGTCAATCAGGGCGTTTTTCGCGCCGGAAATCCGGTAGTAAACGGTGGCGGGTTTATACAGCTTATCGTTCAGCCCTTCTTCGCGGATGATCGATTTCAGCAAACTTTTGGCATCGTCCGGATCGTAGATGGTGAAGTTGTTGGGATAGCCCAGGCGGTGCGCTTCCGCCCGCAGGATGCGGGCGAACACCGAGTGGAAGGTGCCCATGTAGAGGTTCTTCGCTTCGCTGCCCACGATATGGGAGATGCGCTCGCGCATTTCGGCGGCGGCCTTGTTGGTGAAGGTGAGCGCCATGATGCGGAACGGGTCCACGTCGTTCTTGATGAGGTAGGCGATGCGGAAGGTCAGCACGCGCGTTTTTCCGGAGCCGGGGCCCGCAATGATCATCACCGGACCGTGTATGGTGGTGACGGCATTGAACTGGGATTCGTTTAATTCGGCTAACTCGCGCATGGAGCACAAAGATAACTTTTAGGGAAGGTTTTTTCGGGGGAAGTTATCGACAAAATGAGCTTATGGAATAATTTTCAGCGTGTCTATTCTTTCAAAATGCTTTTTATTAAGTGTCGCAATAGGAAGTTTATTACTTACCGCAGTTGCTGCAATAAAAAGGTCAGCCATGTCAATTTGCTTTCTCTTTCGCTTAAGTGCGTTATTGAGTTCAACAGCAACTTTTACCACATCTTTGTCAAAAGCCAGCACTTCTATTTTTTCCAGTAATTCGTTCCAGAACGTAAGTTGGTCTTTATTGGTACCTGAATAGATTTCAAACTCCGTGATGGCAGAAATTTTAAAGGAGTAACCTTTTTTCACCAGTCCGAGCAATACAGAATTTGATTTATCCGTTTTGCGAAAAAAATCAATAAGAATGGAAGTGTCTGCCAGTATTATCTTGTTCGCCATTGGTTAATAGCTTTTCTTGTGGCTGCGATAATATCCAGTTGTTTTTGATTGAACGTTGGCGCCTGCAATAAAAAGAGTTCTAATTCTTTTGCTTTAATTTTTTTCTTTTGCTCCACTTCTTTTTTCAGTTTTGTCCATTGGGCAGCTGGCAGTGTTTTGGCTAATTCCACCAATTCGTCAAATGCTATGACTGTTTTGAGTTGCATATTCAAATTTAGTGATTTTTGAATTAAAAAGAAGTATAAAATCCCCGGTTAAATTGCTGATTCGCAATTCGCGAATTTCGAATTTGTACTTTTTTGCCACTGTTCACATGCAGGATTCGTTAAATTCGGCTAACTCGCGCATGGGTAGAAAGATAACTTTTAGGGAAGGTTTTTTCGGGGGAAGTTATCGACAAAATGAGGGGGATATGCTTGGCTTTTTGCCGCGATGATTTGGAAAGGAGGTTTGTTGGTTGAAAACCTATTTCAGGACAAGACATTATATTACCCTTATTCCAATTTCCTTTAAATAATTAAATGTATCATTGTAATATTCAGTTTTTCTTGTGTGATCATCAATATCACCCTCTGGAACTACAATTATCATTCCTTGTCTAGCACGTGTAAGAAGCACTCTATAAGCATTTATTAAATATTTTTTTCTTTCAATTTTATTTATTTTCTCCCACTTATTACCTTTAAATGAGAAAGACTTCCATTCATTTTTTGAGTATCTTAAATCACCATCCCAAGTAACACAAGCCCAGTCGAGCTCAAGCCCTTGAACATGAAATTCTGTGGCTACATCTTCTAGATAGAATGATGATCTAACATCATCTTTCTCGTTTAAAAACCAATTGACGGGGTCCATTGGAGATTTTATGTCAATTGCTAGTGGTTTTAATCTTTGTGCCTGAGATGAAGCTATTATTCCATATCGCTCTGTTCCCCTAGCTTTTTCCTTCAACCATTTTTTGGCAGCAGTTAAATCCCTTGTTAAAAAGATTGGATATTTTTCCGAGATAAGATCTAATGTTTTTTTAGATTCTTCAGTATTTAAATCTAAAATTGTTTTTATAAAATATGAAACACTCTCAGCCCTAAAGGAACGCATAGAAACCGACAAATGTAAGTTGTCATCAAATTTAATGAGTTTATTTTTTTCAAGTTTTTTAATTGTGTTGATTGCATCATATTCACTATCTGTTAAGTTTGGAGATATATAAACTTTCCAATCTGAAAATTTATTATAAATAGCGTTTAGCCATTCTGAAATACCAGCCTCTCCAGTATTTATTTCTTGTCCTCCGCCAACAAGACAAATAATTACAGCCCAATCATTATGTCTATTAAGACACGAAATTAAAAATTCAGGCTCTGAAAAATCAAAACTTGATATTCCCTTTTTTCGCTTCATAAAACTTACAGTCTGCTCTTTGTTCCAAGCTCTTTGTGCTTCATCAAAGATTGCTACGTGGTCATATGGCAGGTTGTCATTATTTACATATGCATCTCTATAATGATGAATTATTTGTATAAATGATTTGACAGCCTGCTTAGCATCTCTTTTAGTAATTCTGTTTCCTAGTTGCTTTTCTCTAAAAACTTTATCTCTTGTTAATGCTTCTTGCAATATTGCAACTAATGGGGCATTACCAGATAAGTATACACTCGTGTTCCCTTTTTCTTTATCTAAATGAGAAGTTGCAACTTTCAATCCCACAAGTGTTTTTCCTGCACCAGGAACACCTGTAACAAAACAAATAGTCTTTTCTTTATTGATTTTCGCTTTTTCAATTATTTCTGCTATGGCAGAAGTAGTTTTAGATAAATTCTTTGCTTCTGCATCGCTTCTTGTTATATTCTTAACAGAATGATTGTTGTAAAGGGATATAGCAGCCTGAATAATAGTTGGAGTAGGAGCATAGTTACCTTTAATATATTCATCATAATTGATTTTGGATTTATCATCAAAAAACAATAATGCACTTTTTAGTGCTTCAAGTAAATTATTTTTATTGGATTTTATTGGTAAAAGCAGATTGTCATTATGAGAGGTTGTTGAGATTTCAATAATTGGTTCTTCTGCTTCAGTTGCAACAAGAATTGGTGCAATTATGACATTATGACTAGGCATATGAAAGTTCTTTAAATCTAAAGCATAATCCCAGACTTGCTCTAGATCATAATTTAAGAAATCTTTTTGTCCAACCTTAAATTCGATTACAAATACAATATTGTCAATTATTAAAAGACAATCAACTCGTTTTCCCATTCTAGGTATAGAAAATTCAAATAAAATTGTACCATCAAAATTGTTTAATATTTTCTTAAGTAATAGTATCTGTTCTTCCCAAGCTTTGTTTTGATTCAATGTTGAATCAAAATTATTTGATAGTGTTATTGTTCCTATTATTTCTTCTAGGGTCTTGCGTTGAAAATCAAATATAGAGTCCTTATAATAATAGTTTAGCATTAAGAAACATTTTCAGATAGTTGGTAAAATAAAAATAATAATTGATATTTAGATATATTGATGGGATATTAAAAAAGATTATCGTGCGTATCCGCCATACCTCAAAAATAATCAAAACTACCCGCTCGGGAAGTATCGGTGTGTAAGGAAAAAATCGAACTGCAAGCCGTTAAAAGGGCTGCCCGGTATCGTAAATGGAATATTGATAGGCGTCTTTCAGGAACTTCAGGTATGCTTCTACCTGCTGATAGTTCATGAAGCCCTTTTCCATCATCTGCACCGTACTGCCCGTAGTGAGCTTGTTGACTTCATTGGTGAGCACTTCCAGCCTGTCGTATTCCGGAAAATTCTTTTCAACGGATGCCCGGTAGCGTCCCAAAATTTCCAGGTAGCGTTTCGTCTGCATGGAACAGTAGGCGGCTTTTTTCGACTTAATGCTCTCGGCGAGGGCGTTCATTTCCTTGCCTTGTCCGTAGTCCACACCCACCAGGCTCATGTATTTGGTTCGGAGGCCATCTATCTCCTTCAGCAGGGTCTGTGCCGTCTTGTCGGTTTCCAGCTCACCGAATTCTTTCCCGAATGCCTCCTGCCCGGCGCTCAGCTTTCTGTACAGCATATCTTTCTCCTGCGTCAGTTCAAATAGGCTTTTGTTTTTTGCCTGCGTGGCCTGGTATTGCGCCGGGTTCTTATCGGCGGCGGCTTTTTGTTCCGCCATATATTGCCCCGACCATTCCGTCTGTTCGGCCTTGTTCATCTTGCTGACGCCCTTCACCTCGTCGATGGAAATATTGGAACTTTGCTGCAGCATCTTATCGGCCATGGCCTTTTTCTCTTCCTTGCTCATCTTGCCGCTTTGCAATTTTTGCATATCGGCTGCGGAAAGACCGTATTGAGTGGCCATCTGCTGTTTGGCCTGCTGTTCCATCGTTGCGGCGTTTTTCTTTTCATCCTTTTTAAGATAAGCTGTCTGCGCTTCCGCTGCTTTCACCACCTTGTTCATCTTCTCCCGGTAGTCGTTTTTCTGCTGCCCTGAGGAGTTGCAGACTGCATTCAGGCTGGGAGGAGAGGGCACGTTCAGCTGCAGAAATAGTTCAGGAGGCATCGGGCTGAACTGAGCCTGCGACAGCAGAAATGAACATGCCGTAATAGGAAGCAACAATAATTTTTTCATATCAAACGATTATTAGAGTTTTATAAATTCCACCCTGCGGTTCAGCGCCTTATTGGTGCTGCAGTTATTGGGAGCCACGGGTACTTTCTCGCCCTTGCCGTCCGTTTCGATACGTCCGGCATCAATGCCGTAATTATTTACCAGCGCATTCTTGACGGCAGCACCGCGTCGTTTGGACAAATCGAGATTGGAGGCATCGTCGCCGACAGAGTCGGTATGTCCGACGATTTTGATGCGCACCGCCGGATTTTCTTTCAGCACGTCCGCAATCTGTTTCAGCGTGCCGGCGGATTCCGGTTTCACCACATCTTTATTCACGTCGAAATAGATGCCGTAGCTGACCAGTTTACCTTCCGTTATCAGTTTGCTGCGCATGTCGGGCAGGCCGGTGGCTACCCTGAAATTGCTGATCAGCGGTGTTCCGTTATCGAAACGAATCATATTGTATTTGTAATTTTTTGACATGGCTTTCGGAATGTCAAACAGTTTGGTTTCTCCGATGTAGAGGCGTATTCTTTCCTTCTGCACCCAGATGGAAATGCGGTATTTTTGGTTTTCCAGCATTTTGGGTACCCCTTCCATGCCTTTTAAATCCGGCGATCCGTCTCTGTAATACGTAGCGTAGTAGTTGTTAAATCCGAAGGAAAATTTCACACCGGCATCGCCCGGTCTTGCCAGTCCGTACATCAGGTCTTTAGGTTTGGAGGTACTGGTAATGTAAAATGAAAAGTCTTTGTTGTTGTGGTTTTTCTCCATATACTTTTGCGGAATCAGGTCGAACTCTATCGTGTAATTTTCCGGAAGGGCTAACGGATCCGTCAGTGTAGTGATGCCTCTTGCATTGGTAATCTTGAACCAGCGCCCTTCTGCAATGCTGGTCGTTACCACTTCCCCCGACCCGGTGGTATTCCAAAGCAACGGAAAGTCGCCGATATTTTCGGAGGTGAAGTCATCGAAGAAAATCACTTTCTCTCCGGCTATAAAATCATATTTGGAAACGATGGTTGTATCCTTCTGGGCATGCAAAAAGAATGGCAATATAACTGCCAGTTTTAAAAAACTGATTCGTAAGTTCATATTTTTATTTTTAGTAAAATTAATATGAATCAGTGTCAGAGAAGGTGACTTTCGTTACAGAACTATATGATATTAATCATGGATTTTACGGGATGTTTTAGCTAATTGCAGAAATTGATAATCCCTTTGGTCCGTTAAGGTTGAGTTTCCAAAATACACAGCGGTTGCTGTGTATCTATGAACTATAAATCTTTTGCAATATTATATGAGTCACTCGTGTATATTGGGCGGAGTTTAAAACGAGGCTGTTGAAGTTGAATTGTCTTGGATTAAACTTTATTTTTCTGCTTGTTGGCAAATGAAAGGACGCTTTCTGTATAAATCAAAAAAAGAAAATAATCAATTTGGTAAAATGTAAGAAGCGAGGGATGGCAAAACCAGCGGAGCAATTGGTTTTGCCTTGTCTTTTTTGGTTACTTTTTTTGACTAAGAAAAAAAGTAACAGAACTCTTTCAGATGAAATAAGTGCAATCACTTTTCAATAGATTCGTATAATCCGTGGCATTTCTTATCTTTAGCCAAAATTTTTGTGGAATGGCGAACGGCAATGATTCACCTTTAAAGAAAACATGGATCCGCTTATTGAAAAATAAGCCGGCAATCATCAGCCTGGCGGTGATTGTGGTTGCTATGGCACTTGCCATTATCGGTCCGAGCATTGCCCCCGACAAGACGCCTGATGCAGATGATCAGGTGCTCGAACTCGCCAATGTGAACCCCGGCTTTCAGGTGAAGATGCTGTTGGTGCAGAAAAACAGGGAAGAAAAACCTTCTTCCTTTTTCAGCCGCGTGTTGTTCGGCAGGGATAATCCGAACCAGATGATTCCGATTGTTTCATACCGTTTTGATGACAGTGCCCATATCGTGCTGCAAACCTATGAAGGAGAGGGACGTACCGAACGAAAAATGGTGCTGCCGGTCGTGGATGTAACCCAGGCATTGTCCATCGTAAAACCCGAAATTGTCCTCAACGGCGATAAGGCGGTCTTTACTACGTTTGAGGAAAAACAGAAAACGGCTTCCATCGAAGCACTGAAAAAGGATATTGAACAGAACAGAGTCATTTTCCAAACCTATCATTTGGGAACGGACGGCTACGGACGGGATATCCTGAGCCGCCTGCTGTTCGGGGTTCGCGTATCCCTTTCCGTAGGATTGGTGGCGGTACTGATTTCCCTGACGATAGGAATCTTTATGGGCAGCGTAGCGGGGTTCTTTCGCGGATGGGTGGATAATGTCATCATGTGGTTCATCAATGTCATCTGGGCGATACCGACCATCCTGCTGGCCATGGCGATTCGCTTTGCCATCGGTGACAAGATCCCTTCTTTCCTTGCCATCTTTATAGCGGTGGGTTTATCCATGTGGGTGGAAGTGGCGCGTATCGTTCGGGGGCAGGTGCTCACCGTCCGGGAGATGGAGTATGTCCAGGCTGCGCGCGGGTTGGGTTTTAGCAACGTCCGTATCATCCTCAAACATATTTTGCCTAATATCATCGGCCCCATCATGGTGATAGCGGCTTCGGATTTTGCATCCGCCATCTTAATAGAAGCAGGTTTGAGTTTTGTAGGTATCGGGGTAAAACCTCCTACACCCAGCTGGGGTACCATGCTGAACGATCATCGGGCTTATTTATTAACACCCGGCAAGGCATTCCTGGCGCTGGCACCCGGAATTTGCATTATGGTAATGGTGCTGGCATTCAACCTGTTAGGAAATGGATTAAGAGATGCGTTCGATGTAAAAGGAAAAACTGTTTAGCTTATTGCCTGATAGCCAGTTGCTTAGAAAATCACAACGTTAAATTTTACGAATACCGTTTATTTTTTGACGAAGGTTAACAAATCGTTGAACCTGGAATGTATCTTGTGTGTTTTATTGGTGTAGTTGAGTTATATCCTTATTTTTGGGTATTGATTCAAAAATGCCTGGATTGGTATTACTAACGAAAGATTGAAAAGATGAGAAGAACGTATATTCATAAAGAAGGATGGAAGATTGTGCTGACTGTTTTTTTTGTAGTACTGCTCATTAACCTTCTTACGAATTATATCATTCACGCAGGCAATACCGTAAGCTGGGTGGTCTTTATCCTTACCTTCTCCATATTTTGTTTTGTCACCTATTTCTTCCGCAATCCGCGCAGGCATATCATCACCGATGATGACAAGATCATTTGTCCTGCTGACGGCAAGGTTGTGGTGATAGAAGAAGTATTTGAACCGGAATATTTTGAAGACAAGCGTTTGCAGGTTTCGGTATTCATGTCGCCGAGCAATGTACATGTGAATCGTGCTCCGATAGCAGGTGAAGTGAAATATTCCAAATACCACGACGGGAAATACCTGGTGGCATGGCATCCGAAATCCTCCACCGAGAATGAACGTACATCTTTGGTGATTGATAACGGAACGATAGATGTATTGGTCAGACAGATAGCCGGAAAAGTGGCGCGTCGCATCGTTTATTACCTGGAAGAAGGGGACACCATCGAACAGGGGGCGGATTTCGGCTTTATCAAATTCGGCTCCCGGGTGGATTTATTCCTGCCATTGGATACCAAAATCAATGTCCATCTCGGCCAGAAGGTGAAAGGCGGGATTACCGTCATAGGAGAGTTGATGAAATGACCTTTCGCTCTATTTCAGGCGATATAGTGTAAATCCGTGAAAGCTTCCGATGCTGTCCTGCAGCGAGGGCGATATAGTTCTGTCGTTTTTCCACGAATCATTTCCCAGTAGTAAAAAATCGGATTTCTTTGCTTTTAGAATCAATGTATAATCATTGAATTCCGTAAACCCTTTGCGTTTCAGCAGGCAGAGCGTCTTGTTCGGTGAATCGTCGGGCAGAGACAGGATAGTCCTGGTTTCAGTAACGCCATGTGTGAGCAGGAAATCCTGCATTTCGGCGGAAGAAAGATAGCCGTTGTATAAGTTGTCGCTGAGCTTTTCAGCTGTAAAAAACTTACAGAAGATGATGGCCGGGATTAGAAGCATAAACAAAACACTATGGGCAAAGATATTTTCCGAATGGAAACGGTTGTACGTCTTTAGTATCCCGATAAGGGCAAACAGCATGAAAATAAAAAAAACAGTGTAGTAGTATTCATGTCCTGACATCTTTTGATAAAAAAGCAGGATATAGAGAATTGTCAGCAGAAAAGAGGAGAGCATAATAAGACGTAAATCTCTTTCCAGTTTTTTCCGGTGTTTCAGGAGAAAATAAACGCTGCCCAGCAAGACCAGAGAGACGGGTCGCCAGAAATAATTGTTGCTGAGCGAAACCACCATCCGCCAGATACCCAGGCCTATATCGTAAAACGATAATTCCCAGATGGGTGCAATGTTTAAGCAATAGTAGTTGTCGTGGTGCAGCCGGTTGTACGATTTGGCATAGACATACCAAAGTACCACCGGAATAAGAAAGCAGCCACTTAAAATTAGTTTTACCCTTTGCTGTGGTATGTTGGATGATGCAAGCATAATAAACAGGATGCAAAAATTAATTACCTGACTTGCTTTGAGCAGAGCACCAAGCGTAAAAAATAAAAAGGACACCGCCAACCAACCCGGTTTTCTTTTCCTGTAAGCGCCAAAGAAGATTGCCCATCCGATAAATGAAACGCTTAATGCCGGAACATCACTCAAGAAATTATTCCCGTAAAATACCAGCAGCGGAGAGGTGAACAAGAGCAGGGTGCAGAACACAGACAACAGCTGCCGGCGGAGAAAATGGAAGGCAATAAAATACGTGGCCATTATTCCGCAAAGGAACAGGAAGGTGTGGAGGACACGCAAAGCAAGGGCTGTATTACTGAAACAGGCAGCTATAAAATAAAACAGCGGAAATTCACCGGCGACCTTCCCGTTGTCGGACTGCAGGTTGTAGGTTTCAGGCTGTAAGAATGGCAAATGGAACTGCCTATAGTTTTGTGCCATGGCCAGACAATCCGCCTGCCGCCAGAGGTGTGAGCCCTGCGGCAGCAGCTGTCCGATATGCGGGTATCCGTAAAAAAATGCGACACACAGGATGCAGATGAGCGATATAAGGAAACCGGGCAGACGTGTCTTCACAAAGTGAAAATACAACTTTAAGCAGAAACTAAAAGTTATATTGGTCTATTCCTTTAATATCTCCACTTGTTTTTCCCTGTTCGCAATGATTTGAGGGACACCTTTGAATTCTCCGACTTTTCCTTTCACGCAGATCGATTTACCCTGCAGGAATTCTTCCGGTTTGTAGGAAAAATTCAATCTGTCATTCCCAAAGATCATGAGGGTAAATACCTGTTCGGGATATTTTCTATCCAGGTTGATGTAGGTGGGATTGGTTTTGCCGTTCTCACTGTATTTGGTGCTGATCACTTTACCGCACACACAAGCCTCCCTGCCGATGTGGTCCTTTGCCTGCAGGGTATTGATTTTTCCTTTTCCGTAATCTTTCGGGGTGAACTGCGATGCTTTCAGTTGTTTGAAATAGTTTTTATCGAAAGATAACAGATCCTGCTGCGCTTCTAACATACTTTCAAGGCTGTCAGTCAATTTTGGGAAAAAATCAATGCCGGTCAGTGTTTCGATACTGTCGATGCTCACCGCATGTTTTTCCAATTCAAACGGCACATCCTTATTCGGATAAATAAATGCGAGGGCTTTGTAAACCGGCGGATAATAATCCAAAACGATTTTAAACAGATATTCCGGTATTGAAACTTTTTTGGAACCCTTAGGAATCTTAGGCAGGCTGTCTCTTAAGACCGGCCCGGTCACGACTATCAGCTCATCGTTGTCAATGGCCCACTCCCGGATCTGCATTTCCAGCTTGTTCCAGGCACCCTTATTCAGCAGATGGTTTTGAGGGATGATGTTCGAGTAGTAATAGGATTCACTCAACGCTTTTTTGCTCCATTTGAAATCCGCCGAGGCAGCAAGGTGTCCACGGTCGTAGCCGCTCAGCCAGTAGTCGGAAGAGTCAGACATAGCCTGTTTAATCAGCGGATCGGTCCTGTAATCATTGGTGCGGGTTTGGCTGCCGTACAGAATATCTTTAGGGATAACGTGCACCACATAATTAGGCAGGCGGTGAACTGAATTGTAACTGGATACAAATGCAGCATGCCTGGCTATGATCTCTCCGTTGACAGGCTCTGCCAACCCGACAGAATCTATCAGTTTGCGGACATAACTTAGCCGGGTTGTCTCCAGATTCCTGAAAATGTCCTTTTGCAGCTGATAGGAGATGGAGTCCTGCCCTTTGACATTCAGCATGCAGGAGAAACAGAAAACTAAAAATAACAGCGGGTATGATTTTTTCATATCATAAATATATAAAACGGATAAGCATTTTCAAGCGATATTGAATACCTGAAACAAAAAACGAGCCAATCACATTGGCTCGTTTCTTATGACAGACCTTCAAGGTCTGATTGATTTAGTCGTTATAAATGGCTTCTATCTCTTTTTGGTAAGTTTCGTTGATGACTTTTCTTTTCAGTTTCATCGTCGGAGTAAGTTCTCCTGTTTCCGGAGTCCATTCTGATTTCAACAACCTGAATTTCTTGATTTGTTCGATATGGCTGAAATTCGGATTGAGTTCGTCCACGATACTTTGGTATTTTGCCATTACTTTCGGATGGGCAATCAACTCCTCTCTGGAAGAAAAGGGGATGTCGTTTTCAGCCGCAAACTGTTCCAATACCGTAAAAGCAGGAACTATGAGTGCGGAAACAAATTTCTTGCTTTCACCCACCACCATGATTTGTTCGATGAAGAAGTTTTCGCGGAACTTGCTCTCAATAGGAGCCGGTGCCACATATTTTCCGCCTGAAGTCTTTAAGAGTTCTTTTTTTCGGTCGGTAATTTTTAAAAACTTGTTTCCGGCGTTGTTGGTGACAAATGTGCCTACATCTCCGGTAGAGAACCATCCGTCTTCCGTCAGCACTTCAAGGGTTTTTTCCGGATCTTTATAATAACCCATCATGATGTTCGGGCCTTTGGCAATGATTTCTCCGTCATCGGCGATCTTGATTTCCACCTCTTTAATCGGCATTCCCACAGTACCCAGCATGGCGCCGCCTTCCGCGAAGCGGTTAAACGTGAGTACCGGAGAGGTTTCCGTTAAGCCATAGCCTTCGCGAATCGGTATGCCGGCAGCGGAAAATACGCGCGCCATTTTCAGCGGGCATGCAGCAGAACCCGTAACGATTCCGAGTATGCGTCCGCCCAGTCCTTCTCTCCATTTGGAAAAAATAAGCTTGTCCGCTATTTTAAAGGTGAAGGAAGGTTTCTGGTCGTAATCATATTTGTCGGCCAACTCCAACGCCCAGAAAAATAATTTCTTTTTGATGCCGGTCAGCGCCAGTCCTTTATTTACGATGCCTTCGTATACTTTTTCCAGTAAGCGGGGTACGGTTGTAAAGAAATGCGGTCGTACGGTACCCAGTTTCTCTTTCAGCGTATCAATGTCGGAGTAATATACATTGGCCCCGGCATGCAGATAGGTATAGATGACCATTCTTTCAAAAATATGGCACAGCGGCAAAAAGCTGAGGCAGGTATGTCCGGTTTGCAATGGCAATTCAGCTCTTACCGTCAACACATTGGAAACGATATTATGATGTGACAGCATGACACCTTTTGGTGTTCCGGTCGTCCCGGAAGTATAGATGAGCGTTGCTAAATCGGTTGGGTCAACGGTATCGCTGATTGCCTTTATCTGGGCAACATCACCGCCTTCTCCCAGTTTCATGATTTCCTCATAATGGCTGGCGCCTTCCACCTCTTCAAAAGTGTAAATCCCCTGCAGGCTGACCACTTTTTCTTTCAGATTTCTCACTTTACTGAAAAGCTTGGCATCCGATACTATACAGATTTTTGCTTCCGCATGGTTCAGGATATATTCATAATCCGATTCGCTGATGGTAGGATATAATGGAACATTGATAGCGCCAATCTGTCCAATTCCCTGATCACAGATATTCCATTCCGTTCTGTTGGCGGAGGTAACCACAGCCACTTTGTCTCCTTTTTGTATGCCTAATTTCAGGAGGCCTAAACTCATATTATTGGAGAGTGTCAATAATTCATCCGTACTTACTTTCCACCAGATACCGTCTTTTATACTTGCCAGCGCGACCTGCTGAGGGTAATTTTCTTTTTGATAATGTAAAACGTCAAATAATCTTTTAACTTCCATATGCGTCAGATTTTGTTGTAAAAAGAGTCGATTAATTCCTTGTATTTTTCTTTCAGCGCTTTACGGCGCAGTTTCATGGTGGCGGTTAACAAGCCATTTTCCACCGTCCATTCATCGGACAGCAGTTCAAACTGTTTAATCTGTTCCACTTTCCCAAAGTTACTATTAAAATCGGTAATTATATCCTTGTAAAATTGTTTTACAGCCTGATGTTGAATTAATTCCTCATTAGATAAAAAACTAATATCCTGTTTGGCCGCCCACTCTTTCAGATTCTCAAAACTAGGAACTATCAGGGCGGCGACAAACTTTTCCCCGTCTCCGACCAGTGCGACCTGCTCGATATAAAACGATTCCTTGAGTTTGTTCTCAATCGGAGAAGGAGCCACATATTTACCACCGGATGTTTTGAATAATTCTTTCTTACGGTCGGTGATTTTCAGGAACCCGTCCGCTGTAAATTCCCCGATATCTCCGGTCAGCAGCCAGCCTTCTTCGTTAAATACATTCCTGGTTTCTTCAGGGTCTTTGTAATAACCCACCATCACGCTGGGTGCCTTGATCAGTATCTCTCCGTCTTCCGCAATTTGTACCTGAACACTCGGCAGCAGTTTCCCCACGCAGCCGGCTCGGTATTCCTTTTCCTTGGAAGGAACCACGCTCACCACCGGTGAGCATTCAGTCAGGCCATACCCTTCAAGTACAGGAATACCTGCATTCGTGAAGATGGTGGCCAGTTTCGGCTGCAGCGGCGCCGATCCGTAAATGATGGATTTGATTCTGCCGCCTAAGGCTTCCCGCCATTTGCTGAACACAAAATTATTGGCAACCATTAATTTGGAAGCTTCTGTAAATGTCCTGGGTTTTCCCAATGGAATCTGCTGGGCCTGGTTGACACTCCAGAAGAATAATTGCTTCTTGAAGCCGGTGAGCGTTTTCCCTTTTTTGATGATTTTTTCGTAAACCCTTTCCAGCAGTCGCGGTACGGTGGCAAAATAATGCGGCTTAATATCCTGCAAATGTTCGGAAATGGTTTCCAGTCCGTCGGCGTAATAGACAGAGGCGCATGCCCCGAAATAGGCATAGTTGAGGGTGCGTTCAAATACATGGCACAGCGGCAGAAAGCTCAGGATGATATCTCCTTTTTTAACCGGAACGTCGTGCAGGCAGTCTCTCACATTGGTTACGATATTATGGTGCGACAGCATCACGCCTTTGGGTATTCCGGTGGTACCGGAGGTGTAGATGATGGTGGCTAAATCATTCGGCTGGATGGATGCTTTGATGGCTGAAAGTTGCTGCTCCAGCACTTCATCTTCCACCATAAGTTCTTTCCAGTTCTTTACGGTCTCTACATCATCGAAACTGTAAACTCCCTTTAAACTCGGTATATTCTGCAGAATCTGGGATATCTTCCTATACATCAGTTTTTCGGAAACAAAGACATACTTAACTTCTGCATGGTTGAAAATATATTCATATTCCTTGCTGCTGATAGTGGGATAAATCGGAATATCGACCACACCAGTCTGAAGACAGGCTAAGTCGATAAAATGCCATTCCGGACGGTTGGAGACAGAGATGATGGCAATTTTATCTCCTTTCTGCAACCCCAGCCGGATTAATCCCTGACTTACTTTACGGGCAGTTTGGATAAAATCCGAAGTGGAATAATTGGTCCAGTGCTTCTTGTCTTCTCTCCGGGCTAAACAGACCTTGAGGGGATGTGTTTGCTGCTGGTATTCAATGATATCAAAAATTCTACTGTACGACACGCTCATCCAAAATGTGAATTTCAAATTTAGAAAAATTAATTTAGTAGTTCTTACTTAATTCATGAAAGTTTTATTTGGATTCTTTCTTATTAAACAGAGGCGGCTATATTTTTTTAGAAATTTGACTGGCTTCTTCTACATATGACAACTATTTAATATACAAATGGATATTTATTTCGACATTTATATTTACATTCGCTGCTTATAAAAGTATAGCAATGAAAAGAATATTTACCGTACTAAGCATATTCCTCACCATTTATGCTTTCGGGCAAAAGACATATGTCTATTTTCAGAACAACACCTCGCTGTCACTTGGTGTGAACTGTACCCAAACAGGCGATCATGTTATGGCAGCTTCTGAATGGTGGGGAACGACAGGCAATCTGACCCCATGGCAGCGCAATACCAATGTACTGTGGACAAACAGAGATGCAGGCGTGCATAACGGCAATACGTTTTATCATACGGTCAATTTGACTTCGGGAGGTGAAACGGTTCAGCTGAAACTTAAAATGACAGGAAGCCTAATCGGAAGTTCCATCTGGTGTTCTGCAGCTGGCCCCGGATTTAGCCAGGCCTGGTATACGGATAGAAATTTCCACTCACAGAATTTTATGCTTAACGGTAAATCCGTTACCATTAAATATGCCTTTTACTTCACAGGGGGATATGATGATATACTGTATACCCTGCACGAGAATGATCCCTTTCCGATTCAGGCTGCTGACATAGCCAATCCGAGAAAGGTAAACATACTGTCACAAAACGCTTATATGCGTCCTTCAGAATTATTCTTTGACGATCAGGATGTACGAAAAGATTACTACGATGATGTTTTGCATAATTACGATGCAATTATATTTCAGGAACTATTCGACGATGATGTGCGGGTAAGCATGCTGTCTCAGCTGGCTGCAGAATATCCATACCAGTCGACAATTGTTGATGTCCCGAACCATGGTGCGCTGGACCCGGTACAGGATGGAGGGATATTGATTGTGAGCCGTTGGCCGATAGAAACACAGGACCAGTTCTTATTCGGAAATAATTGTAATGCAGATGATTGTCTGGCATACAAGGGATTTAAATACTGTAAAATAAACAAGCTGGGGGTGAAATATCACCTATTTGGAACACATATGGATGCGTTTAATGAAGAGATAGACGTGAACATAAGAAAAGCACAGCTGCAGCAGGCTAAAACCTATATTGCGGGTAAGTCCATCCCTGCTGATGAGGCGGTATTATTTGGAGGGGATTTAAATATAGATAAGATTACGAATAAGTGGGGAGAATATGACAGTTTGTGGACGCCATTCTTTGGTGCGCAGGCTCCGGTATTTGATAATCCGCTAAATCCTTCGTGGAATTCTCAAACGAATCACTATTTGTCAGGCACGAGTGATCCGGCAGAATACCTGGATTATGTGCTGCCGATGAAATCCAATTTACTGCCTACCACTACTATTAATCAGGTAACCCCATACAGAACCAATGCAGATGCCATGTGGAAGAAATTTGACATCAGTGATCATTATGGAATAAGAGGGATTTTCGAATACCCCGGCAGTGTTCCCACCTGTGTAATTCCAGGCGGATTAATTGTTTCTGCTATCACAGCAACCTCGTGCACGGCATCCTGGTCAGCAGTGAGTGGCACTAGCGGTTATAATGTCCGCTATAAAACTGTTGCAGGTACAGTCTGGACAACCTTGTCAGCGGCAGCAAATACCGTTACGATTACAGGTCTTAGTGGCGGGACTGCCTATGAAGTACAGGTACAGAACAAATGTGCGGGCTTATTGAACAGTTCCTGGTCAACGAGTGTAAATTTCAATACACTGAATACTGCCTGCACAGATAGTTATGAAGCTAATGAAAGCAGAACGGCAGCTAAGGCTATAGCGGTCAATACGGATATCTTCGCCAAGATTGCCACTTCTGCAGATGTGGACTGGTTTAAATTTTCCAATGCAACCGCACAGAAAAACATTAAAGTGGTGCTGTCTAATTTGCCTGCCAATTATGATTTGCAATTGTATGACAGCAAAGGCAATTTACTCAGGACATCTGCCAATACCGGAACAACAAATGAGCAGGTGACCTATAATACCACCAAAACCGGTACTTATTATGCCAGAGTGTATGGTGTGAGCGGTACTTCCAGTGCCGCCTGTTATACTCTTAAGGCGATTATTTCCAATACAAGTCTCAGATTGTCGGAGCCGGAAGAATCTGATACGGAGATTAGTCAGGAAACGGCTGTGCGGTTATATCCAAATCCGGTGAAAGATGATCTGACCTTAGAATTTAATATGGCAGAAGAGGGTAGGGTGTATCTGTCCGTATTTGATATTTATGGGAAACTCGTCTCCTCAGAAACATACAACGGATATGACGGAATCAATGCGATATACAAGAATGTAACTGATTTAGAGAACGGATTTTATATCGTAACGCTGTCAGATTCAGACAATCTCTTATACAAAGGAAAGTTTGTCAAGAACTAAATACTAAATTAATAAGGAATACAAACAGAAAGACCTGCTTGCGGCAGGTCTTTCTGTTTAAATGCGATTCGAATCATTCATTCTCTGCTGCTCATCCATTTTAATACGGCAGAAATAACGGCAATCAATACAGATAATGCAATGCTTACTTCAACCATCTTCCAGTTAGACGCGAAAAAGGAGGCGTTATACCAGATGGCAAATAAGGTTAGCACCATCGTACAAGAAATCAGAAAGATTCCGGCAATGCTTAATAAATTGTAAGCTGTTTCATAAAGATGCAGACAGCAGAAGAGAGAAAGGCATCCTATTGATAGGGTGAGTAATGTAAAGAAAACCCGGAGTCCGGTTGCTCCGGACTTACTGAAAACATAAGCATAAATATACCATGCAATACTAAAAAGCAGAGTCGCAATAAAAAGATAAAACAGGCTGTTTCGAAGTATGGCTATTTTTTGCATAATTTTTCGGAAAGATAGATTAACTCTAAAAATACAACAATTTATCAGTTTTGACAATCTTCGGCGAATTGCTGTCTGACAAAGGCTGTATTTTACATTAGGAATCTTAAATTAAAAAATTAATTTAGTGTGCGAACAATCATGAGAAAATCATCCAATCTGGTACTCTATAAAGCATCGGCAGGTTCCGGCAAGACCTATGCATTGGCAAAAGAGTATTTGAAGATTGTGCTGTTAAACCCGGGTGATTACAATAAAATCCTGGCAGTCACCTTCACCCGAAAGGCTACTGCAGAGATGAAATCGCGTATCATTGAGTACCTGAGCTTACTGGAAAAAAAGGATAAAAAGCTGGAGGGACTCAGAAATGTTGTCATAGCAGAAATAAAAGCAGAGAAAGATGTCGATATTTCACAGCATTTTGATGGGAACGTGAGCAAGGCCCTGCAACTAATCCTCCATGATTATTCCAATTTTAACATCTCGACCATTGACAGCTTTTTTCAGGGTATCATCCGCTCATTCGCCAAAGAATTGGATTTGCCTATTGGGATGGAAGTCGAGCTCGATACAGGGAAGGTTATCGGTGTTGCCGTGCAGAACACCCTGAAGGATTACAAACAGGATAAGGATGAATTTTCCAGATGGCTGGAAGAATACCTGTTTGACCTGCTGGAAGAGGATAAAAGCTGGAAGATAGAGCAAAATATAGCCAAACTGGCTTCTCAGATCCTGGGGGAAGAATATCAGCTGATGGTTATGAATAACGACCAGCGCTTTGACATACAAACATATAAGAATGCCTTGTCTGAATTAAAGCAGATTATTGTCCAATACAAGCGGAAATTAGATTTCTTAACAAAAGAGGCAGAACAAAAAATAGCCCGTGACCGTCTCGATTTAAGCCTGTATTTTCAAGGAAACAGAAGTGTTCAGTCGTTCATTAACAAGACTAGCGCTTATGCTCCTGAAGCCAATTCCTTTCTTCTCAAAATGCTGGACGACGGAGAATTATATTCCAAAACCAAAATAAAAGAGGAAGTTGTTATCCGCCAGTTGGAACATGCGTGGAACTCCTACCTGAAGCCTTATGTTCAGGATGTGCTGGAATGGAAAGAGGAGCATTTTGCGAGATATGTATCGGCGGAACTGGTACTTAAGAATATCTATTCCTTAGCGTTGCTGGCGTATATCAATTCTAAGCTGAAGGAATACAAGTCTGAACAAAATCTGATGCTGATATCCGATACCAATCATATCATCAGCCTGATTGCACAACACGAAGAGGTACCCTTTATCTTTGAGAAATCAGCCAATTTCTTAAAATATATTCTGATTGATGAGTTTCAGGATACATCCTCTTTGCAATGGAACGGTATGCTTCCGCTGCTGCTGGAGATTTTACAAAACGTAAACGGACGGGTGCTGATTGTCGGCGATCCGAAACAAAGCATTTACCGCTGGAGAGGCGGCAAAATGGAATTGATTGTGGATGGCATCGCTCCGGATCTGTCCTATCACTGGGATGGACGAAAAGATGTCCCGCTCGTCGAGAACTACAGGAGTGCCCCGGAAATAGTCCGGTTCAATAATGCATTATTTTCCAAAATAAGAGATTCTATTACTCTGGAGCATCCGTTGTTTCGGCAGGTATTGGAGGATGTGATTCAGTCGGAGAAGAAAGCAGAACTAAACGGTTTTGTTCAGTGCAAGTGGCTGGATAAAAAGGGTGTTCCTGAAGGCGAAGACATACACCTGCATGAAGTGCTAAATATTATTGAGTCATTAAATGGAACAAAACGATACGGCGATATAGCCGTACTGACTCGCAATAATGCGGATGGATTTTCCGTGGCTAATTTCCTGCAGCAAAAAAACATTCCAGTCGTATCCGCCGAATCCCTGTTGCTGCAGCATCAGCAATCCATAAAATTGCTGATAGCCGCCATGCAGTACATCGCTTATCCGGAGGAAGATTTTTATGCGGTTAAACTGAACTATCTGTTTGCCGGTTTTACAGGTAAAGAACATGCAGAACAATACCTCGCCAAACACGCAGCTGAATATTATTTTTTCGAAGAGCAGATCTCATTTCTACAACGAAAGAATGCTCAAAAATTATCGGCTGTTTCTGTCCTTGAACTGGTGTTTTTATTGATGAAAGAACTTGGGCTCGATATTCAGACGGACAGCTATCTCTGGCGTTTTCAGGATATCGTATTGCAGCATGGTCGCCAGCAGATCAATTCGCTGGTTGATTTTCTGGAATACTGGGAAGCGAATAAATCCAAATTATCGATACTGCCGCCGGAAGGAATGGATGCGGTACAGATTTATACCATTCATAAATCCAAAGGACTGCAGTTTCCGGTTGTCATCCTGCCGTATGCCGACTGGAGTATGAAGCCTAAGCCCACATCCTCCATTTGGGTGAAAAGCAATGAACCGCCTTTTGATGAACTGAAGGCATTTCCCGTAGAAATGAATAAGAAAATGGAGAGCAGTTTGTTTGCCTCATTTTATCAAAAAGAAGTAGAGGCAACGTATATGGACAACATCAACTTGTTGTATGTGGCCTGTACGCGTCCGGAAGAGCAATTGTACATTCTTTCGGATATACAAAAAGAAAATAAGTCGGATGAATTGCCCGCAAATGTAAGCGAACTGCTGAAAAATATCCTGTCCGGATTAACGCTTGAAAATAGCACCTGCACGGACGATGAATTTATTTTCGGAAAGCGGTCAGAGGCCCCAACTTCTTCAGAAACACAGAAGGGTGTAAAATCGATTGCTCCCGGTTTCATACATAACTTTAAGGCAAATCTCCCATTGTCCGGAAGTGAAGAACACAATGAAGCGCAGGTGAAAGGCAATATGCTGCATACGATCTTGTCTAAAGTGCATCGCCCTGACCAATGGCACAAAGCGGTTGCATCCACCGCTCTAAATCAGAAAGAAGTGGCGATATACAGTACTGCCGTCAAAAAGGTGATTGACTTTTTTGAACAACAACAGTGGTATGATGCATCCTGGCAGCACTTGAGTGAACAATCCGTTTGGTTTAAACAAAATGAACTGCGCCCGGATAAAGTCCTGCTGAAGGAGGATCAATGCATCATCATAGATTATAAAACCGGTGCGAAAGAAAAGAAACATACCGCACAGGTGAAAGAATATATGGCAGCGTATGCCACCATTTTGCAAAGACCTGTTTCCGGGTTTCTGCTGTATATTGATACCCTCGAACTTCAAGCCGTTAACTGATATGGAAAGCCCCGATACTTTTGAAATCATAAATCTTGACAATGGCAGCATCACTGCCAAAATAGTGGTTACTATTGGCAATACGCTGATTTCATTGCGTAATGACCAGGAAGAAAAATTCTATTTTCCCTACACTTTAGGCACCTATAAGTCCAACACCAAATTAGCGGGTAATCCTTTCATGCATCCCTGGGCCAACCGTTTGGAAGGGGATTATATTTATATTCAGAACCGGAAACATGCATTCCCGGAAGAGCTGAAATCCTTGTTGTACAGGGATGGAAACGGATTGCCGTTACATGGTCTGTTGTTAAAGTCCAACAAATGGGTGACAATAGAAAAAACGAACACTTCACATACCGCAGCGTTTGATTTTAAGGAGGCCGATTTACTGGCCATTTTTCCTTATCGGCACACCATACAAATCCGGCATACGTTAACTGAAAATGGAATTTATATAGAAACAACACTCTTTAATCAGGATAATAAACCGATGCCGGTCAGTTTTGGTTTTCACCCCTATTTTCTTATCAATCCTGCACGCAGGGCGGACTATCAGTTGACGATACCAGCGGAAGATGTCATAGAAGTGAATGAGGTGATGATTCCTAGCGGCAAGGTACTACCCAAATCAGAACGATGGGATTTTTCCGGAGATAAGGTGCTTTTGAAGGGAGCCGCCTTCGATGACGGCTTTCAGCGATTGAAACGGAATGAACGGGATAAAGTTGTTTTTGCGCTGAATGAATTACAGGTGGAGATGGATGGGAACTATCCGTTTTCACAAATCTATGCACCGGAGAATAGGGATAAACCATACGTCTGCATCGAACCGATGACGGCTGCCACGAATGCTTTGAACACGAACATTTGCAGAATGATAAAACCGGGAGAAAAGTTTGCCGCATGTTTTTCTATTTTTGTATAAACCCGAAACACTTCATCCTGAAATAATCGTCAAATGCGGTACGCAGCGTTATGTTGTTTTTGTGCAGAAAATCCACATCGCAAATTGCATTGAAAATCATACGGTCGCTCACCACCAGTATGGAGGTATGAATGCCTGCGAAGACACCCGCCTTTTTCCCGGCATTGTAAAAGTCCGTTAGCACTTCCGTCACATATTCTATGAATATCTGAACCTGCTTCCAGAGTTTGGGGTATCCATCCTGCAAGTCAGCCAGAAAGATGTTGGAAATGTCCGTCATCGTTTCGGAGAATAACTCGAGGATGCGATACAGCCTTGTTTCATAAGCCACGCGGTCGTCTTTGGAGATTCGCTCGAAATCGCCAAGCTGTCCGATAACGCGCAGCAGGACAATTTCTATCATCTCATCTTTCGAACTGAAATAATTATACAGCGTGGCTTTGCTTACGTTCAGTTCAGCCGCAATGCTGTCCATGGAATATTTTTTCAGCCCGTGTTTTTTAAAGGTTTCCGTCAGTTTAAAGATGTACAAATCCCGTTTCTTGGGATTGGCATTTCTTTCTTTAGCAACAGCGTTTCGACCCATTTTTCTTTTCCTATGTTAATTAAACATCAATCGACTGCATAAAATTAAACTAAAATTGTTTAAATAGTTTGATTTTATAAAATTTATTTTCTAAATTCGATTCTGTTGAATTTTTAAAATCAGGAATTATATGAATACAATTCAAATTAATGGCAACGGCACACTGCAGAAAAGTGAAATGACAAGGTTGCATAAATTATGGCGCAGGTACAAATATTTTACCCCTGTCCTCATCATTCCGGCAATCATGTATATTTCCTTTTACTACCTGGGTTACTGGTCATTTTTTGCGTTTGTGTTTGTCTATGGATTTATTCCGGCCATGGAATTTATCTTTACCGGAACGGCGGAAAATTTTACACCGGAAGAAGAGGCGGAAGAGCGAAAGGACATCTATTACGATATCCTTATTTACAGCATGGTTCCGATGCAATACATCATTTTGGGGTTGTATCTGTGGACCATCACTTCCAAAACCGCTACAATGGTATGAGTACGTCGGAATCACCACTGCCATGGGACTGGCCTGCGGTGCGTTGGGAATTAATGTGGCCCATGAATTGGGACACCGAACCAAAAAATATGAACAGTTCATGTCAAAGGCATTATTGCTTACTTCCCTGTATATGCATTTCTTTATAGAGCACAACCGCGGCCATCATAAAAATGTGTCCACTCCATTGGATCCGGCAACTTCCCGTCTGAACGAGTCGATTTATGCCTTTTTTCCAAGAACAGTATTCGGTTCCTGGATGTCTGCATGGCACCTGGAAGCACATCGCCTGAAAAAGATGAAACAGAATTTCTGGAATCCGCTGCACAATGAAATGCTGCGTTTCCAGATAATTCAGGTGTTGTTTGTGGCCGCCATTTATGCCGTATTCGGCTGGGTGGGAATGGTAGGTTTTATTGCTTCCGCCACTATAGGCTTTTTATTACTGGAGATTGTAAACTATATAGAACATTATGGCCTGATGCGAAAACAACTGCCTAACGGTTCTTATGAAAAAGTAAAACCACATCACTCCTGGAATTCCGGGCATGAGCTGGGACGAATTTTCTTATTTGAACTGACCCGCCACAGCGATCACCATTTCAATCCGAGCAGAAAATACCAGATTCTCAGGCATTTTGAAAATGCACCGCAGATGCCTACCGGTTATCTGGCGATGATTCCACTGGCCTTGATTCCCCCGCTGTGGTTTAAGGTGATGAATCCGCTGGTGGAAAAACACAATGCCACAGTGACGGATGAGTATGTCACATCTCTGGAAACACCGGTAGAAGTGGAATAATTTTTATTTATTATATCCATAACCAGTTCTGTGGTTTTTCTATAAATATAATCTGAATTTTTTGTATTTGATTATATAAATGAATTAGAATATTTAGTTTCAAAACCATTATCAACCAATGAATTATATATTTATTTTTAATTATTGAAACCCGTTTTTGATATGCTGGTGTCTGATCAGCTAATGGCTCAGTACATTGAAACACAATATTGTGTTGGTGGCAATGCAGATGATATTATCTGGGAAGTACAGAAAACCGTAGATAAAGGAGCACTTATTCTGGTTATAACAACTTCCGTTGATAGTGGTATACCTAATCTGGATGAACGAGAATTCGATTGATTAAATTAAACAATAGCAATCAGATAGAATGGGATAGAATATGGAGATGCTTTTTCAAACTTTGCGTCTGTGCAATTAGTACAACATCAACATCAATATCTAATAAGACTTTCAACTTTAGATAGTGATTTCGGTATTTATAAGAGCCGTATTTTCTATTGACGGGAACGGACATCAAAGATACGATATTGTCAGAGAGGGATTTGCGAACTTATATAAAGACAATGTACTGTGGTTAAACAATGGTACTACTTTGTTTTGGGTGGTACGTGACACATCAGTTGTTATATATAATATTGATTCAACAGGAAGCATCATTTGGTCGGATACGTTGAACTATAAACTAGTATACACAAATGTTACGGATGAAAAAGTAATTAATGTAACTGCCGTTCATTAGCCGATAATTCGATAATAGCGGGGGTTAGTTTAACGTCAAGAAATCCATTTTTTTGTCTAATGTAAAGAAAACAGAATTGTTACAATATAATCTAAATGGAACAATTAAAAGGCGAATGTCAGATACTTTAGTCGAATATTTTAATTCTATTTTTCTAAAAGAGGATACAGATCGGCTTTATTTTTCTAATTCCAATGAAATTCAGAGGATTAATAAGTCCACCCTAGAACAACACACAGATACACTTAAAGGGAATAATATCTCCATTGTAGATATTGTATCTCATCCGGGTATAGAAGCAGATAGCATTGGACTTGTAGAACGATTTATTAACTGGATACCTGAATTTGACAGTGGCATAGGAAAGACAAAATTTTACATTGTCCGTTATGATGCAGATAATTTTCAGATAGCCTATAAAACATTATTTGATACAACAACGGACCATATGGAAGATTTCCTGAAGTATACCCTTAAAGATCGTTCAACACTCATCTTGTATAAAGCAGATGGTGTATATAGGTTACTTAAATTGGATAAGGATGGCAGTATCTTATTTAACAAACTATATTCAGAGAAAATAAATTCAACAGAATATATTGAGTGGTGGGATAATACATTTCCCAATAACATAAACTTACTTTATACCTATACAAACGGTGTTAGGATAGATGGTAACAAGATGTATTCTGCATTTATATTCGGGTCATTTGATTCTTTAGGCAGCAGAGTATATAAGCAATGGTTGTTTGTGCATGATTTGATTACAGGGGTGGAAGAATTTGCTTATTTGAATAAAATCAATGATAGTAATATCATAAAATATATGTCTCCGTACCCTGATGACAACAGTAAATTATTGCTAGTGTCTGATTTATATGGCGCAAACACTTGCAGGCTGGGAGGATTTGATATCCAATTATCTCAACTTCAGATAATAAAAAATAGTATATACGGTGCATCATACATCGATTACAATAACAATAATGCTTATGACGGTAATGATGTGTTATACCGTTTAGCTATGCTGAATAGCCTAAAGAATGCCAATCGTTTAGTTGCTAATTATATGTATGGTAACTTATTTACATGCAATAACGTAGATACAGGTCGCTGGGTAACACAAGTGCAGCTTTCCACTCCTTATTTTACCGTAGTTCCTGTTTCGAGAATTACAGAGCATGCCGATTATGGGCACAAAGATACGTTGTTGTTTGCCTTGCATCCGGTCGATACAGTACGAGACCTTTCTGTGAATTTGATTAATTCCTTTGTCTCCAGATTGGGTGTGATATGAAATAACGTATGCCAACTATGGTACGCATAAGGTAAATGGCGCAGTAAAATTAGTAATGGATTCTCGGTTGATGTACCAATCTTCTAATCCGCCGGCAATACGAAATGGCGACACATTAAGCTGGAACTTCAATAACCTGAATGCAAATGATTTTCGCAAGATCAGCATAGTTGCTACAACAAGCATACCGCCTGTATTGAATATTCATGATACGTTGACCCTTGTTGCCTGGGTGTTTAGTGAAGGTACAAGAAGAGATACTATGTCTCTGGATAATTATGCAATGTTAAAAGATGTGGTAGTAGGTTCTTTTGAACCAAATTATAAATACAGCACATCGAGAACAACCCTAACGCCTACTGAGGTAGATAACGGTGAATATCTTACATACGTTGTCCGTTTTCAGAATATTGGCAATGATACGGCATTCAAGGTGGTCATACTCGATACATTGGATACTAATATGGATTGGAATACCTTCGAAATGGTAAATGCTTCGCATTCTTTTTCCGTACAGCTATTAAATGGAAATATCCTGAAATTTTCCTCCAATAACATACAATTACCACCAGCTTCTATAAATGAAGAAGGAAGCCACGGTTTTGTTGCATACAAAGTGAAACCGAAGCAAGGACTTGGCTTAGGTGTAACTGTCAATAATACAGCTCATATCTATTTTGACTTTAACATCCCAATATCAACCAATAAGGTTTCAACATATGTATTGCTATTGTCAAAAGCAGGCAATAATTCATTTTATAAAGGAGGATGCAGAATGTATCCTAATCCAAATTCAGGAATTTTTAACGTAGAATTTGTTGCAGACTACAAATCTCCGCTTACAATATCATTGTATGATCTAAACGGCCGAGCAGTATATGAACAGAAACAGGAACATCAGTTTATCAGCAGTATTCCTGTGTTGTTGGATGGTTTGGCTGCAGGATTGTATAATATGGTGTTGAAGACAGAATATGAAACTGTGTCAGAAAAATTGATAGTGGAATGATTGAAGTTGACGTTGTTTTGGTTAATGCCTCTTTTTCAGGCACAAAATTTGTCTATCTTTGTTGACCAATTTTTAAACATGCAAAAAATAGTTTTATCTCTGGCATTGGCGCTGTCATTTGTGTTGACGGCAAATGCGCAAATGCCGGCAGTCGGCACAAAAGCCATCGATTTGAAATATAAAGACCCGAATGGCAAGGAAATCGCTCTGTCATCTCTGAAGGGATATGTTGTGCTGCTCGATTTCTGGGCATCCTGGTGCGGCCCCTGCCGCCGGAACAATCCGCAGGTAGTGGCTACATACACTAAGTATCTGGGTAAAAAATTTAAATCTCCAACCAAAGGGTTCACGGTTTACAGTGTTTCTCTGGATCAAAATGCGGATTCCTGGAAACGGGCTATTAAAGATGACGGGCTGGTTTGGAAAAACCATGTCTCTGATTTGCAAGGCTGGAATTCGGACGGAGCTTCTAAATACGGGATTCGTTCCATTCCGCAAACCGTGCTGATTGATGAAACAGGCTTCGTGATTGCCATCAACCCCAATCATGAACTGGTGGAACAAATCATGGACAAAAATTGAGCAAAGGAAAGTCTTCTTCCGTAAAAAAAGCCCCCAAATAGTATAAATGTCAAATTGTCTTAATAAATCCTTTGGCAGGTAATTTGTCAAAGGATTTTTAAATTCCAGGTATGTCAGAAGAAAAGGATACTGTTGAACAACCCCAACAGGAGGAAACCGTTACAGAAACGGTACAGAATCAGTCAGAAAGTCAGGATCAGAATCAGGAAACAACTGCTGCAGACGACGAATTGTCTGTGCTGAAAGCGGAGCTTAATGAGCAAAAAGGCAAATATTTACGGTTGTTTGCAGAATTTGACAATTTCAAAAAAAGAAATGCGAAAGAACGTCTGGAGCTGTTTAAAACGGCCGGACAGGATATTATACGGGAGTTATTACCCGTTCTGGATGATTTTCAACGCGCTAAAAAATCCTTTGAACAGGATAACAATGCGGAGAATTATGCCAATGGAGTGCAGCTGATTCAGGAAAAGATGCAGAAAACCCTGCAGCAAAAAGGTTTAAAGGTAATTGAAAGCATCGGTAAGGATTTCAATGTGGAATACCATGAGGCCATTGCCGAAGTGCCTGCACCGGGTGAAGAAATGAAAGGAAAGATAATAGATGAGGTAGAGTGTGGCTATACATTGAATGATGCCATTATCCGCTATGCTAAAGTAGTGGTGGGAAAATAATAAATCGGTATGGTTGTTTTCAAACTATACAACTAACCGATTATTTAAACAACTAATGTTCATCCAACTATATGACTAAACGAGATTATTACGAAGTATTGGGAGTGTCCAAAGGGGCAGATGCGGATGAAATTAAAAAGGCATACCGCAAGCTGGCATTGCAGTATCATCCGGACAGAAACCCGGGGGATAAGGCAGCGGAAGAAAAATTCAAGGAAGCAGCGGAAGCCTACGATGTACTCAGCAATGAGGAGAAAAAGGCTAGGTATGATCGGTTTGGCCATCAGGGTGCGGCAGGCGGTTTCGGGGGCGGCGGCAACTATGGCGGCGGCATGAATATGGACGATATTTTCTCTCAGTTCGGCGATATTTTCGGCGGCGGCGATGGCAATCCGTTTGAATCTTTTTTTGGCGGCGGCGGTCGCAGAAGAGAACGCGGCAAAGGACAGCGCGGAAGCAATCTGCGCATTAAAGTGAAGATGGATTTGGAAGAAATATCCAAAGGTGCGCAAAAGAAAATAAAAGTAAAGAAACACATCACCTGCGATGCCTGCAATGGTATCGGAGCCAAAGACAGCGGATCTTATCAGACTTGCAATACCTGTAATGGCAGCGGTGTTACACGAAAAGTGACACAAACGTTTTTAGGGCAAATGGCCACCACTTCCACCTGTCCGACCTGTGAAGGCGAAGGAAAAATCATTACCAATAAATGTACCAAATGCCGCGGAGAAGGCCGGGTATACGGCGAAGAGGTGGTAGCGATAGATGTTCCTGCCGGTGTCAGCGAAGGCATCCAGCTGTCCATGAATGGCAAAGGGAATGCAGGTATCCGTGGAGGGTATCCAGGAGATTTACTCATCAGTATTGAAGAAGTGCCGCATCCGGAATTGAAAAGGGAGGACACCAATGTATTGTACACCCTGTATCTGAATTTTGCAGATACTGCATTGGGCACACAGGCGGAGGTGCCTACCATTGGCGGCAGCGCAAAGATAAAAATTCCGAAAGGCACCCAGAGCGGCAAGCTGTTCCGTCTGCAGGGAAAAGGGGTGCCGAGCATACAGGGTTATGGCAAAGGAGACCAGATCGTGGAGGTGCAGGTATTTACACCACAGGATCTGACCCCGGAAGAAACTGCCTTACTGGAGAGACTGCAGCAGTCTAAGAACTTCAGTCCTCAGGCGCAAAAGGAAAAGAATAAAGGTTTCTTTGATAAGTTTTTTCATTAACCTTCGCCTCTCAACTACCCGGTCTTGACATTTATTGTATCTTAGTGCTATAATTTATAGTTGCATGCAAAAACTATTTACACTCTTCCTCGTATTCATTTCAGGATGGACCGTTCAGGCACAGACTGTGCAGGTGCAGTTTATCAATAATTCTGCGGATTCCATCATGCGTTCGGTGAAAGTATTTATGAACGGCGATTTGAAAAAGACAGTCTTTCTTACAGGAAAGCGACACCATTCATTTCTACAGCCGGCGATTCTACGTACACGATTCTCTTTGAATCTATGCGAAATGCATCCAAGTCCGTTTCTGTTGCACAGACATTGGCGGCAGGGAAGAAATATGTTATTGTACTGAACGGTGTGACCAATGATACGGCGTTTCAAAAAAATCCTGATAGCGTCAATGTGTTGTTGAATATTGTGGTGATAGACCAATCCGTTCTTCCTGTTCCGGCAGTTGCACAAACCACACTTGCTTTTGTAAACGGAAGCACCGATGCACCTGCTTTTGATTTATACTCCAATGACGGGCTGAATACCTTGTTGATTGACAATGATTCTTTGAATCAGGCGTTGGCGGTAAGTTTGCAGGATACCATTCTCAAACTGAAATTGAATACGGCTGACGGCGGATTCACCATCTCTTACTTTTTATTCAGCCTCACCGGTCTTGGAGGTCAGATTACGACAGCGCTGACTTCCGGCTTTTTTGCACCCGGCAGCAATCAGAACGGCACGAATTTCTCTATTTATATAGTGGATTCATCTGGCAATGTGATAGAAACACCGAGTGTCTCCCTGATAAAAAATAAGAATTCATCCCTGGAGAAACTTACATTATTCCCTAACCCGGCAGTTGAATCCTTAACACTGGATTATACACTCGCTGAATCTGCTTCCATCAGGGTTTCTGTATTTAACATGAATGGTGCAATGGTCGCAGATGAAGCTGTCGGATTAATGGCAAAAGGAATGCACCAGACAAAAGTAACATTACCGGAGCTGCCGGGGGGTATGTATTTTCTGAGATTGCAGTCGGAGCTTGTTTCAAACACGGTTCGTTTTTTCGTCAAGTAATAGAGATCAGTTACACTTCATTTCGGATAACCCGGCAGTTGTGTAAGGCATAAAAGATAAAATGTTTCTCCTAGACGTTCAACATATATCCAAGTCGTTTCAGGATAATCCGGCTTTGCAGGATGTTTCCCTGCAATTGAAACCCAATACGATTTACGGACTGTTAGGCCCGAACGGAGCCGGAAAGACCACCCTGATCCGAAACATCACCCAGATATTTTTCCCTGACTCAGGCTCGATATTTTTCAATAACGAGAAACTTTCTGAAAAACACCAGAACCTTATCGGATATATGCCGGAAGAACGTGGTATGTACAAGAAGATGCAGGTAGGAGAGCAGTTATTGTATTTTGCGAGGCTGCGGAATTTTTCGAGACAGGAGGCAGAGAAAAAGATTCATTACTGGCTGCAGAAGTTAGAAATAGAAAGCTGGAGATACAAGACGATTGAAGAATTATCGAAAGGAATGCAGCAGAAGGTGCAGTTCGTTGCGACAGTATTGCACGAACCGGTGTTGTTGATTCTGGATGAGCCTTTCTCCGGACTGGATCCGATTAACGCGGAGATTATCAAGAATGAAATTTTTGAACTGCATCAGAAGGGAATGACGATTATTTTCTCTACCCACAGGATGGAAAATGTGGAGGAAATCTGTGAGGATATTTTTCTGATTAATAAAGGAAAAATTATCCTGGATGGCAATGTTCAGGATATAAAACAACAATACAAAAAGAACCTGATAAAAATTGATTTAAAGAATGAGACAGTTATAGATGATGCGGTTGCCGCACAATTAATGGTTGCCGAGCAAACATCTAGGCATCTGATTGTAAAACTGAAAGAGCATCAAACCACCAATGATATGCTGAAAATATTGTTGCAGCACAACGTGGGCATCTCCGGTATGACAGAGTTGCTGCCGTCCATCCATGAGATTTTTATTCAATCAGTAAAAGAAAGTGAATAGTTATCAGATACAAATTATAAGAAAGCAATACAGCAATTATAAGCCCTTATAATACATAACTTATAACACCTGACAACACAATGAGAAAAATCTGGTATATCATACAACGGGAATACATCACGAGGGTGAAGAAGAAATCATTTATTCTTCTAACCCTTCTGTTGCCTGTGCTGATTGGTGTGACAATGGTTGTTATGGTCATGATTGCGACCAGCGCGCAGGAAAAACTGACGATAGCGGTGAAGGATGATAGCGGCTTATTTGAAGATAAATCCAGGGGGCTGGACATCGGGGAAAGTCTCCGTTTTAAATACCTTACAAATAATCCTCAGAGCCTGGATACCTTACTGAAGATTTATCGGGATGCCGATTACGACGGCTTGTTGTATATTCCGTCCCTGGATATTGATAAGCCGTCAGGCATCACTTATTATTCCGATGTGGAGCTGGGAATGACAACCGAACACCATATTGAAGAGGCCATTACGGAAGAAATCCGTAAACGGGTCTTAGAAAGGGAACATTATAATGTGGAACTTATTGATAAGCTGGATGCTGATATTTCCATAGAAAAAATAATCAAGGACGAGAAAAAGACGGGAAGTGCTGCCATTGCGGGCGGTTTCGGATATGTATGCGGGTTGCTTATTTATGTTTTTCTGATTGTTTATGGTGCGATGGTGATGAAGAGTGTGACGGAGGAAAAAAGCAATCGTATTGTTGAGGTACTCGTCACAAGTGTCCGGCCATTTCAACTGATGATCGGAAAAATTATCGGCATCGGTGCCGTTGGACTGACGCAGTTTGTGATGTGGGGCTTGCTCACCTTTGTGGTGCAGATCATAATCGGTTTATTCTTGGGCGACCAGCTGATGGCGGTACAAAATGTGCAGACAAGCAGCCAGATGGGGAATATGGCGGAAAGCACCAGGCTCATTGCAGATATTACGGGTGCCTTTCAGGAGCTGAATATACTTCGGATACTGTTCAGTTTTGTGTTTTATTTTGTGTTCGGATATTTGTTTTACGCATCCCAGTTTGCCGCCATTGGCGCAGCGATGACAGACGACAGCGATGCGCAGTCGTTTACATTTCCCATTACGATACCCATAATCATCTCGATGGTGCTGATGTCCGTCACCTTGCAGCAGCCCTTTTCATCTGCGGCCTTTTGGGGTTCCATGCTGCCGTTCTCATCGCCGATTATCATGATTACGAGAATACCGTTTCACGTGCCATGGTGGGAACAGATTTTGTCCATGTTTATTTTGGTGTTTTCTTCACTGGGTATGATATATGTGGCTGCTAAGATATACCGTGTCGGTATTTTAATTCAAGGGAAGAAAGTCACTTTTAAGGAAATCGGCAAGTGGATCCTTTATTAAACGGCAGCAAGAAAGGAGGCTGTTTAACTTGCCTCAGAATAGTGCATTTTCTTATCAATTGACCCTTTCAAAGGTATACAGCACCTGATCTCTGTGCACCTCATCAAACAGGATTAACCGATTACCATTGTCTGTTATTTTTACGAAGAAAAACTCATCTGCAATTATACGGAAGTGAAGAATATTTTCTTGTATTTCCCAGTCAAAGGTGGAGGTGATTACCGTCTCAACTCTGGATGCAGTTACTTTGGTTTCCTTGTTGTGACCGGTTCCTTTGTTGTCAGCAGATTTTTTTATGAACTCGCGTTCAATGGTGGTTGTCCCTTTTACAGCTCTCCATTTTCCGACAACTGAAGTAGAAATATACTTGACAGGAACAATTCCTTCTTTTTCTTTCTGGCAGGATTGTAATCCGAAGGAGGATATGCATACAACGATGCAGGTGGCGATATTGAGGATTGAATTTTTCATGACTTTATTTTTACAGCGTTAATGAATGATGTAAAGGTATTTCATCACATAACCTCATCCTTCGGGGGATAACACGATAAATAAAATTCAGGGAAAACCGCTAAAGCCTGAAGCGACGATAAAAGATAGGAAGGAAATGATATTTTAGCGGGTTGGCATTGCTACCAGCCCATTTCTTTCATTTTCAATTCCCAGTTCCAGGCAGACAACATGGCATCTTCCAGAGAATATTGACAATGCCAGTTTAATTTGGTTTTAGCCAGTTCATTGTTTGCATATACTTCGACCACATCACCTATGCGTCTGTTGCCGATGCGGTAGTTCAATTTTTTGCCGCTCACCTTTTCAAAGGCATGGATAGCTTCCAGGACGCTTACACCGTTTCCGCTGCCCAGATTAAACAACTCGCAGTTGTCACTGTTTTTTTTATCTAATAAATACTGCAGCGCCTGGGTATGTGCGTGGGCAATGTCGCAAACGTGGATATAGTCGCGGATATTGCTTCCATCTCGTGTTGGATAATCATTGCCGAAGACAGTCAGGTCATCTGTTTTGCCGATAGCCGTTTGTGTGATGAACGGTACCAGGTTGTTGGGCTGGTCTATCGGGATTTCACCGATATAAGCGGAAGGGTGTGCGCCAATCGGATTAAAATAACGGAGTAAGATGTTTTGTGTCGTGTTGACCTTGGCGTAATTTTTTATAACCACTTCACCGATTTGTTTGGTGTGTGCATACGGGCTTTCCGCTTCCTTAATCGGGGAGTCTTCGGTGACCGGCAAGGTATCCGCATTGCCGTACACAGAACATGAAGAGGAAAACACAAAATTAGGAATACCGAAGGCCTTTATGCTCATCATGACATTCAGCAGGGAGTCGATATTATTTGCATAATACATCAGGGGTTTCTCCACCGACTCCGGCACACATTTCAGTGCGGCGAAATGAATCACCCCAACCGCATCCTTGTTTTGCTCAAAGACCTCCAGCGTATCAGCCTTGCTGCGCAGATCAATTTGGTGAAAAACAGGTCTTTTGCCGGTTATCTTTTCAATACCGGTCAGCGCATATTCTTTGGAACGGGATAAATTATCAATACAGACGACCTCAAATCCGTTTTCCATTAAATCCACGATCGTATGTGAACCTATATATCCTGTGCCGCCTGTAACTATAACTTTCATGCTCTTGATTTACCTGAATCTTGTATGGGATGCTCGCTTGTTTAGCACAACAATGGATGTCCGTTGTTTTTTTATTTCAAAATCTCCAATAAATATTCTCCGTAACCGCTTTTAAGCAGAGGTTGTGCGATATTGCGCAGCTCTTGCCCGGAAATAAATCCTTTGCGGTATGCCACTTCTTCGATACAGCCTACTTTAAGTCCTTGCCGTTGTTCGATGACCTGTACAAACTGGGAAGCCTGCATCAGCGAATCGAAGGTGCCGGTATCCAGCCAGGCCGTGCCTCTGTCCAGGATGCCTACTTTCAGCTTTCCTCGTTTCAGGTATTCTTTGTTGATGTCCGTGATCTCATATTCACCGCGCGGACTCGGTTTCAGTTCCTCCGCAATCTTTACCACATCGTTGTCATAAAAATACAATCCGGGTACCGCATAATTGGATGTTGGATGTTCCGGTTTTTCTTCTATGGAAACGGCTTTCAATTCATGGTCAAATTCCACCACCCCGTAGCGTTCAGGATCGGAGACGTGGTAGGCGTAAATAACGCCGCCATCCGGGTCGTTATTCTTTATCAGCAAATCTTCCAGGCCGGAGCCGTAAAAGATATTGTCTCCTAAAATCAGCGCCACCTTGTCGTTGCCGATGAAATCCTTTCCTATCACAAATGCCTGAGCCAGTCCATTCGGTACCTCCTGAATGGCATATTGAAAGTTACAGCCGTATTTTCTGCCGTCGCCCAGCAGCCGTTGAAAATTAGGCATATCGTGCGGGGTGGAGATAATTAAAATCTCATGAATACCTGCCTGCATCAATACCGACAACGGATAATAAATCATCGGTTTATCATAAATCGGCATGATTTGTTTGCTGATAGCATAGGTTATCGGATATAGCCTCGTTCCGGAGCCTCCGGCTAAAATAATTCCCTTCATTGGTCTGTTTTAAAAAAGAAAAGATGAAATGAATCCTGTTTGTTAATAATTATTGCACAAAAATACACACTAAAGGACGATAAAATTAATATGTTTGCCGAATAATATTGGTAGTCTGAAAATTTTATGTTAATTTTGCGTTAACACATTAAATGTAATATAATATGGCTGAAAAAGTATTTAAAATCCTGGTAGTAGACGACGAGCCGGATATCCTGGAATTTCTGAGTTATAATTTGGAAAAAGAGGGATTTTTAGTTGAAACGGCGGAAAATGGTAAACAAGCCCTCGAAAAAGCAAAAAAAAACCAACCTGACATCGTACTGTTGGATGTTATGATGCCGGAAATGGATGGCATTGAAACGTGCAGAACAATGCGGGAAATGCCGCAGTTTGAACATACCATCATTGCCTTCCTGACGGCAAGAACGGAAGACTATTCTCAAATAGCCGGCTTTGAGACCGGAGCAGATGACTATATCAGCAAACCGATCAAACCGAGAGTGCTGGTCAGCCGTTTGCGTGCTTTATTACGTCGATACGAAGCGAAAGAATCCAAATCTACTTTCCTGGAAGTGGGCGATATTCAGATTGACAGAGAACGATACCTTATTATCTTTAAAGGCAAGGAAATGGCCGTTCCGCGTAAAGAGTTTGAATTGATCTATTTACTGGCATCCAAGCCGGGGAAAGTATTCAAGCGCGATGAAATCCTCAATGAAATATGGGGCAGGGACATTATCGTCGGTGACAGAACCATCGACGTGCATATCCGTAAACTGAGAGAAAAATTAGGAGAAGAATTAATCAAAACAGTAAAAGGTATCGGATACAAATTTGAAGAACAATGAGAAGAACCCCTTCTCCAAATATAATATCGTTATATGGCAGTATGGCAGTAGCAATTTTCTCTACTGCCATATTTCTGTTAATAGGACTCCTCTTCCATTTCTATCTGCCACCTCTGCATTTTCTGGTTTATACGCTCATCGTATTTGTCATCACTTTTTTCCTGTTCAGATTCATTCTGGTGAGGTTCATCTATAATAAGATCAAGATAATTTATAAAACCATCGGTAAGCCGCTCAAATTTCAGCATGAGATAAAAGAAGGCAGCAGCAATATGATGAAGACGGTGGAGCGGGATGTGGCGGAGTGGGCCATCAATAAAAACAAGCAGATTCGCGAACTGCGCAAGATGGAACAGTACCGCAAGGAGTTTGTCGGGAATGTTTCGCATGAATTAAAGACTCCTATCTTCAATGCACAGGGCTATATAGAAACGGTGCTGGAAAGCGATATGGAGGATAAGGAATTTATCAAACAATATCTCGAGAAAGCCAACAGCAATATTGAACGGCTGGAAAATATTGTCAATGACCTGCTGGAGATATCCAAATTCGAAACGGGCCGGATACAACTGGAAAAGGAAGCGTTTGATATTGTAAAGCAAATCAAAAAGGTTCTTTTTCAGTACCAGCATATCGCACAGCAGCAGCAGGTAACGATGACAATACACGGCGACGAAAACATGTACTTTGTTTTCGCGGATAAAAAAAGAGTCATACAGGTACTGGAGAACCTGATTTCCAATTCCATCAAATACGGCAAGGAGGAAGGGCATACGGATATTTATTTCCATGACCTGGACGACCAGTTTTTAATAGATATTACCGACGATGGGCCCGGCATTGGAGCAGAGCATTTGCCCCGACTCTTTGAGCGGTTTTACCGGGCTGATAAAAGCCGTAACCGGAAAATTGGCGGAACGGGACTGGGCCTGTCTATCGTGAAGAATATCATAGAGGCGCACGAACAAACCATCAATGTCAGAAGTGAGCTGGGCAAGGGAACCACTTTTAGTTTTACCCTCCAGAAATATATTCCTGAATAACGGCTATTCGCAATACCGCACCACTTTTGTTTTATACACCACTTTTCCGACACTGTCTTTTACCGTCATTATATTGATGCCTGCTGTAAAATCGGAGTTGTTCAGGTAGATGATATTTTGTGAAGTATGATACTCAACTTTCTGTTGAATACTGTTTCTGCCCAATTCGTCCGTAATAATTATCTGGAACGTTCCATTGGATGGATAACGCAGCGACAGTTTAGGGGGTATCGCACAGGATAGCGGATTTGGCGAGAAAGAAAAGAAAGGATTTTCTACGCTCAGGCTGTCCTGTTTGCACCAGTAGAATGTTTCGAAATTTGTGCATTTATCCAATGGAACCAAGGAAATGGAATCACTGGAAATATAGGTCGAGAAGGATGGTGGTACATCTGCAATTCCTTTGATAAAACCAACGGATTTATCAGCAATATATCTGGAAGCGACTGGATCGGCATTAACGGGAGAGCTTTCAGAAAGAAAGCCGTGGTTATAGCCGCAGAAAACATGCAGGCTGTAAGGATTGTCATACTGTTCTAACATTCTGGTGAAAATACCCGGACCATAGGAACGAACCGCGTTACTGCAATTGCCTATCCATCCGTTGAAGAAATTCACGGCACCGTCACAGGTGTTATTGAATAATAACATCGGGATTTCTTTGATGATTGGCAGGTCATTGCGATAAATACCACCTACCACGCTGATGATACCTGCTATATCGGTTGAATTGGTATAGGCATTTCCTTGGTAATCCAGCTTTCCTAATCTGGCAACTCTGTCCGGTGATGTTGTTTTGTCATCCAGGTATACATGGTGATTCACCAGAAATCCGCCCGAACTGATACCAAATAAAAAAATCTTGTTGGTATCAATACCCAGATTGACTGCATTGGCTTTGCAGTAACGTATCAGCGCCCTGTTATCCTGATAGGCACGATATGCGGCGTCTTCAAAACGCTCTCCGGAGACACTCTCGCAAAAGGGCTTCATTTCATATTCGGGCCAGCCTTGTCTAAAATTGGGAACCACCGCCGTGATGTTCGCTCTGGTAAAATAGTCGGCAAATGATTTTACTATACCCACTTCCTTATTGCCTGAAGCATAACCCCCTCCGTGGTAAATAATCACCAAAGGCAGTTTGACAGAAAATAAGTTGGGTTTGTAAACATCGGCATCTAATGCCATATCATAACCGTTATAGTCTTTATTATTGGCATAGACAAAAGTAGACTTTACAAAATCACTGAAGCCTGCAGGTTGAACAACTTTAACTGCGGCAGATTGCGCATAGGTTTGTAGGCTGATGAGGAGGATGCTGTTCAGCCACCACCGGAGGAATATGGATGCTGGTCTACCCATATCTTTCTATGATTTTTTCACAGGCTTTATCCAGCATATCAAACACTGTCTGGAATCCGTTGTCATCGAAATACGGATCCGGTACACTCATCATTTCGTTGGGATACACTTCATCCATGATCAGTTTTACCTTGTTTTCTTCATCCTTATCCAGCGCCCATCTCATGACATCCCTGTAGTTGGAGGTATCCATGGTAAAAATCAGATCAAACTCCTCATAGTCTGCACTGTGGATGCTGCGAGCCCGTTGTCCCGAAATGTCTACACCGTGCTTCGCCGCTATCTGGACAGAGCGCTTATCCGGCGCAGCGCCTAAATGCCATTTGCCGGTACCGGCACTGTCGATATACCAGTCGAGGTTTCGTTGGGTACATTTGTGTTTCAGAATGCCCTCCGCCAGGGGAGAACGGCAGATATTACCCAAACAGACCATCAATACTTTCATGCTTTCCTATTTCTTTTCAAAAATGATTGTTTTATCTTACAACACCAAATGAGACTCCAGATTTTAATATTTTTTTATGTTCTTACAAACGGCGCACTCGCTTGCGGTAAAACGGCTTGGAAGACGACCGCTTCCGGAATCAGCTATGTCATTTATACCAAAGATACAACCAAACCCAAACCCTTGTATGGCGATCATATCTGGATGCAATTGCGAAAAATAGCGCCTTCTAAAAAGGAAGTTTTCAATACCCGCATCTTTGATGCGGAAGAAGGCGTGGAAATGGACTTCAAACAGTCGGTGAAAAAAACGGACGTGACGGAAGTGTTTGCGTTCATGGGCATAGGCGATTCGGCCCAGGTAACCATTCCGGCCAGTCTGATTGACAGTAATGGCAGCTCAAGGAGAAAATATACGTTTTGGCTGAATCTACTGAATTTTAAACCGAGAGAAACCTATCTGAAGGAAAAAGACGAACAAACAAAAAATCAGTATGCCAAAGACTCCATAGCGATTGCGGACTATTGGACACAGCATCATCTGAACGGAATGATAAAAGATGCATATGGCAACTGGTATATAAAGCAGGAGGCGGGATCCGGTAAACAGATTCGGGAGAATGACAGTGTAACCATACACTATATAGGCAAATTGCTGAATGGGCAGGAGTTTGATAATTCCTACTTCAGGAATCAGACGTTTACCTTCGTGACAGGAAAGAAACAGGTGATAGAAGGGCTGGATAAAGGCATCCGAAATTTTCAAAAAGGCGATCGTGTCACGTTGTTTATTCCCAGTGCTCTCGGTTATGGCGACAAGTCGGTAGGTAAGATTCCGCCTAATGCTGTTTTGATATTTGAAATGGAGATTATGGAATGAATTTTCTTCGAGTCAGATAAAAGAGAGCCGCGAATCAATCGCGGCTCTGATACTGTTTATGTTCCGACTGTAAATCTATTTTATTTCTCTACACCGAAATCCGGACCGGCAGTCACCACGGCGGGAGCCTTCTTCTTCTTGCCGCTGATTTTATCTTTCAGCCTGTCAAATATATAGTAAACGACAGGCACAACCACTAATGTCAGCAACAGGGAACTCGTTAATCCGCCAATGATAACCCATGCCATCGATTTTTTAAACTCAGAGCCAGGCCCGTTGGATAAAGCAATCGGCATCATACCGAAAATCATGGCGACCGTGGTCATGAGGATAGGACGAAGACGTTCTTTACCCGCTTCGACCAGCGCATCTTTAAGAGCCAGGCCCTGCTCTTTCAGGTGGTTGGTAAAGTCGACGAGCAGAATACCGTTTTTAGCCACCAATCCCATCAGCATGATGAAGCCGATGATTCCGAAAATACTTAAACTCTCCATCGTAAGGGCTAATGCCAGAATGGCACCAATCAACGCAACAGGAATGGAGAATAACACCACAAACGGATATAAGGTACTCTCATATAAAGCCACCATAATCAGGTATACGAGCAATATCCCCAGGAGCATGGCATATCCCAGGCTGCCGAATGATTCCGACTGATTCTTTTCTTCCCCTAAATAATCAATGCCAATGGTGGATGGCAGATTTGCCTTTTTAATTTTCTCCTTGATGTCTGCCGTTACGGAACCGGTGGGCCTGCCCGTTGCAGAGGCTAATACCTGAATGGAGTTGAGACGGTTATATCGTTCCAGTACCGCTTGTCCCTGTATTTCCCGGATCGTGGCGATATCACCTAAGCGTACAATGCCGCCTGTCGGTGTCTGAATGGTCGTATTCTGAATATCTCTCAATGACTTACGGTCTCCCTTGTCATACATGATATTGATGGCATATTCCTCTCCTTTGTCTTTAAACTTAGACTGGTCATTACCTCTGAATGCGAGCTGGATGGCCGTACCAACGGCAGGTACATTCAATCCCATCTTGGCAATCTTATCTCTGTTGATGATGATTTCAATCTCTGTTTTCACAGATTTGGTGCTGTACTCTACATAATCGGCACCCGGCGTTGTTTTCACTATTTCGTGCACGCGTTTCGCAGCCGCCCATAACTCATCCATATCAGCGCCTGTAACCGCAATCTGGATTTGCGGCTGGTTGTTACCGGTGATATTGGTCGGCTTCATCGAAAAGCGGATGCCCTGAATGCTGTCCAGTCGGGTGCGTATCACGGCACATAGTTCATCCGTGGAGATTTCCCGGTCTAATTTGTTCACCAACGAAACCGTCATATCCGACTGATTGGGTGTAGAGATACTTCCTCCCATTTGCGTGCCTACTGCCCCTACGTTCGTAAAGACCTTGGTCACTTCCGGATAGGACAGAATAATGTCTTCTATCTGTTTGGTTACTTTGTTGGTTTGTCCCAGAGTAGCCTGTGGTTCCAGCTCAACAATCAGGTTAAACTCACCTCTGTCTCCGCTGCCTGCAAAGGAGCTGCCTATGAAGCCCAATGCACCCAAACTGCCGGCGCCGACAAAAAGCAATACGACACCGATGATTACATATCTTTTATGACCTAAAACCCATGTTAGTATTTTACCATAAGTCTCAATCAGTTTATCGATGAAATGTTCAAATCCCAGATTGATTTTACCCCAGAGAGAATCTTTATTCAGCATCGTTAATTTGCCCCAGCGCGAAACTAACAATGGTGTCAGTGTAAAGGAAACGAACAAACTCATTAAGGTGGAAAATACAACGACCAATGCAAACTCCCGCAGGATATTACCGATTAATCCGCCTGCCATGGATAATGGAACGAATACCACCACATCCACTAATGTAATGGCTAAAGCGGTAAATCCAATTTCACTACGGCCTTCTATCGATGCCGTTACTTTGTCTTTTCCCATTTCCAGGTGGCGGAAAATATTCTCCAGCACCACGATGCTGTCATCCACCAATATGCCGACCACCAGCGAGAGTGCCAGCAATGTCATCAGGTTGAGCGAGAATCCCAACAGATACATGAGAATGAATGTCGGAATCATGGCGGATGGCAATGCCACCAGTACGAACAATGAGTTACGTACACTGTGGAGGAAGAATAACATGACCAGTGCAACGATACATAAAGCCATGAATAAATCATGTGTGACTGCGGTGGCTGCTTCCATGGTATAGGTGGATTGGTCAACCGCCACTTCATATCTGAATCCTTTAGATCTATTCTGACTGACAATGGTATCTAATTTCTCTTTCACCCGTGTGCTTACCTCTACGGAATTGGCATCAGATTGTTTAGATATTTCTATCCCTAGTCCCACTTTACCGTTGATACGGTTGATGGTAGAGGCGGAGGCCGTAGCATCGGTCACCGCTGCCACATCCTTCAGCAAAATCTTACTGCCGTTTCTGTTTTCCCGGATAATTATATTACGCAACTCGTCCACGGTGGCGAGTTTGGCATCCAGGCGAATCGTATATCGGTTGTCAATACTTTCAATATTGCCGGCAGGATAAGATATGTTACCTGCGGCAACCATCTGGCTCACCTGTGCTGTCGAAAGATTATACGCCTGCAGTTTATCGTTGTCTAACTTTACTTCTATCTCGCGTTTGCTGCCGCCTATCAGTTTTACCTGTCCCACACCTTGTATATTCAATAAGATTGGTTTGATGGTTTGGTCTACCAGGTCATACAACTCTGTTTCGCCAATATCCCCAAAGGTGCTTAAACGAAGAACCGGAATTTCACTGGAACTGAATTTACTGATAATGGGGTTGTCCACTCCGTCCGGCAGATCATTCTTAACCGTATTGATTTTTCGTTCCGCATCCTGCTGTGCTGTGGTCACATCTACCTTTTGTTTAAGCTGTACGATGACCATGGAAACATTTTCCTGTGAAGAAGAGGAAATGACATCCACACCTTCAATGGTAGAAACGGCATCTTCAATCTTTTTGGTCACGTTATTCTGCACTTCCTCTGAGGAAGCACCCTTGTATATAGTCTGAATGGAGATAATGGGCGCCTCAAATTTCGGCAGCAAATTATAACTGAGCATACTATAGCCGATAAATCCGAATATGATCAGCGTAACAAATATCACACTGATCAGTAACGGACGTTTTATTGCTAATTCGGTAATAGACATTCGCTTAATTTTTAGAATTTACAATGGATATTTTACTTTTTTCACTCAGGTTGATTTGACCGCTGGTGACTACCTTCTCCCCCGGTGTCAATCCGCTCAGGACGACAATGTTCTGTCCGGCCTCTTCGCCTAATACTAATTTCCGGATGGTTACGGTATTTCCATTTACAACGTATACATACGGATTCTTGATGCCTTCCACCAATGCAATCTTAGGAATCTGCAAGGCTTCAGAGGGTTTCTTGAAATTAAATTTGACGGAAACATAGGTGCCCGCTTTGTAACCGTTGTTAGGAATCTCCACTTCCACCCTGTAATTGTGGTTTTCATCCCCTTTCGGGCTGATGAATTTTATAACACCCTTGATTAGCTTATTCGGGAAAACTTGTGAAGTCACCTGTACAGATTGTCCAACCAAAAGTTCATAGATATTCTTTTCGCTTACATATACGATTGCCTTTAAAACGGAGATATCCATGATACTTGCTAACGGAGTACCGGGGTTGGCAAACTCACCGGCATTGGCATTTTTTTGCACCACGATTCCGCTGATAGGGGCATAGATGTTATTGTCTGCAATCTGCTGCTGCAGGTTTTCCTTCTGTATTTTGGCGGACTCCAGGTTGTAATTCAACTCATTGATGCTGGTTGCAGGCGCTGCATCCCCGGCGATTAAATCTTTTGTCCGTTCAATGTCCGATTCCAGTTTTTTAATGGTAACTTCAGTCGTCTTGATTCCAATCTCTCTTAGTTTGGAATCCAGTCTGCCCACCAGTTGTCCTCTGGTGACACGGGTACCCACTTCCACATTAAACGATTCGATTCTACCCGGCTGGACAACGGTAATGATACCACTTTTATTGATATCCAGCACTGCCGGCAACGCATAGTCGGTAGCCACCGGCAGGTAGTTGACATCGAAAGCGGTAACGGCAATCGGTACATTGCTTCGGTCAACCGGAGTTTCGTTCTTTACAATTTCCTTCTTATTCTGTACCAGTTTATATACCATACCTCCGATAAGCAATAAAGCAATAATTCCGACTATAATCTTATTTCTCATTTCTTATTTTTTTGTTTTATAGATTGTTTTAATTTTTAGTATAACTTCTTAACTTGTTATTCGATCTGTCCGCATCCAGTTTTGCATTCAGGTATTTTACCAATGACGTCAGGTAATTGGCTTCAGCTTCTTTGTAAGCATATTCAGCGGAAAGCAGATCGGTATAGGTAATGACGCCTTTCTGGTATTGCAGCGTTGTAACATCATACACATTCTTAGCCAGTTCCAGTGTTTCTTTGTTTACCGTAAGGTTTTCGATGGAATTGGACAACTGAGTTCCGGAATTCAGCATACGTAGTTTAAGCCCTTCCTCCGTTTGTATCATGTTTTCCTTCAGGGAAGCAATGTTCAGTTTGGCTTGTTTTAATGCACTGGAAGTACGCAGACCGTCAAACATCGGAATATCCAGTTTAAAACCTATAGCTGCAAAGTCAAACCAGTTGGTGAATGATTTGGCAAATGTATTCCCAAAGGCTTGTGCGCCGTATTTGGCATAAAATGCAAATTGAGGATAATATGCAGCTTTGGTCCGTTTAGCCAAAATCTGCTGCAGATAGATGTTTCTGCGCATCAGTTGCAATTCAATGCTGTTCTTAATGTTAGAGGTGTCTGTATAGTTGTCCGCATCTATAATCTCTTTTGGATAAGCAGTGTCAATGACGATAATTGAGTCCAAAGGCATCGCCATGTTGTATTTCAGGTTGTTCAGGGCGATTCCCTTGTTGGTTAGAAGGATTTCTTTCTGTGCCTTGATGTTGTTGTAATTGACCTGAACTTTATCGACATCAATCTTTCGTGCAACTCCCTTGTCGTACTGAAGTTTGATGATAGGCAGCGTCTTATTTATGCGCTCTTCACTTTGCAACAATAGCTTTTCGTTTTCATTGATTAATAAAATCTGATAATACGAGGCAATCACTTCATATACCACATCCTCTTCCGTCTTGATTTTCTTCATTTTGGCAATATCGTATCCCGGTTTAATCGCTTTTATCCCCTGTATGTAGGAATAGTTAAAAAGCATCTGATCCAGCTCCAGCCCGACAGAAGTAACAAACTGATTGCCGAACTGTACTCTTTGTTCCGGTGTACCCGGTCCAAAGGTGTTGGCCGGTATAATAGTTGTTTGTATTTTTAGATTATCATCCCATTTAGCCTGAGCATACACCTGTGGCAGGTAAGCGGATTGACCTTCCATTTTTCTGGCGTGTGCAACGCCGACATCATTAGCGGCGACTTTAATGTTTTTATGATTCTTCAGGGCATAGTCGATGCATTGTTGTAACGTAAATACATCTTGTGAAAAACAATACGTAAGAGAAGAGAGTATAATAATCAGAAGAACAGGTCTTTTCATTTTTTACAGTTTAATCTTTTTTATTAATCGTTGAAACTCCTCAATCCCTTTTGGAGTGGCAATGGCATAGAAATTATATTTGAGGATTTCCATATACATATCCGTTGGTTTGTAATTTTTACCGTCTAATTGCAGGGGCAGGAAGGACATGTGCAATTGCAGCATGGTGATCATATCTACATTGATGTCCTTGCGGTACAGGCCTTGTCGGATGCCTTTTTTCAGGTTAGCGGAGATATTGGCTTTCGCAAAGAAATCCCTGTGGTTCTCAACCAATGACCAGCTTTCCGGATAAAATTTCACCAGGTCGCGCATCATGGAAGGATGAAACATCTGAAGTTCAGTATTGATGTGTGCGGCTATGAGCAGCAATTCTTCAATTGCATTTTCCGTTTGTTCCGATATGGATAAAATCGCGTTTTCATCACATTTCAAATCATACTCAACACAGAATTTTACCAGGTCTGCTTTGTTTTCAATCTGTTTGTATAATGTTTTCTTTGAAATTCCGAGTTCTTTTGCCAAATCATCCATGGTGGTATTTCGCACGCCGATGGTATAAAACAAATGCCTGGCCTTTTCGAATATTTTGGCTGAGATGGGATTCTCCTGTTTTATCATGCCGGTATTCATCTGGGGTAAAGGTAAATACAATAAACGCAGGAAACTGAAAAGGGTTTTAAAGTTTCCAAAAATTTAACGTTAAGAAATTGTTCTGCATAATTTTGAATTCCGGCTTTTGCATCCTAACTTTCAGTCATGCAAGCACTCGTACTCCGAAAAGACACCTTTCAGGTTGAAGAAGTTGAACAACCGGACTTAAAAGACCGGCAGGCGTTGGTGAGCATCCATTTCGCCGCTTTAAACCACCGGGATGAATGGATACGGCAGGGACAATATGCCAAAATACAGCTTCCTGCAATTCTGGGCTCAGACGGATGTGGCATTGTAGAGAAGGTTTCGAATGATACCGATAGCCATTGGTTAGGCAAGGAAGTAATTATCAACCCGAATATGCATTGGGGAACGGATAACCGTTTCCAGTCAAAAGAATATCAGATTCTGGGTATGCCGGCTCAGGGTACGCTGGCCCAATATGTGGTGGCAGATATTGACAGACTGCAGGAAAAACCTGTTCATCTTACCATGGAGCAGGCTGCTGCATTGCCGCTAGCCGGATTAACGGCCTACAATGCATTGTTTAATAAAGGAAGCGTGCAGGCTGGAATGAGTGTTTTAATCTCAGGCGTTGGAGGCGGGGTGGCACAATTCGCCTTTCTGTTTGCAAAAGCTGCGGGTGCTCATGTATATGTCACATCCAGTAAAGCGGACGTTCTGAACACGTGCATGGCATTAGGTGCAGACGGAGGGGTTGATTACACCAAAGAAAATGAAATCAGGAATCTGGCAAAGGGAATTGGCGGTTTTGATATTATCATAGACTCTGCCTGTGGCGATGGCATGAATGAACTTATAGCAGCGTTAAGACCTGCCGGTAAATTTGTCTTTTACGGTGCAACGAGAGGTTTGCCGGCAAATTTGAATATGCGTCAGATTTTCTGGAATCACCTTCAATTGCTGGGCAGCACCATGGGCAGTGATGAAGATTTTGAAAAAATGCTGCGATTCTGTAATATGCATAAAATTATGCCCGTCTTAGACAGGACATTTGAACTGAAGGATGCCGTTGCAGCATTTGACAGGATGAAACAAGGCGGACAATTTGGCAAGATAATTGTCAGAATTTAAGAAGTATCTGAATTTTATAAGTATTTTTAAACAAAAAACAAAAAATGGATTTACAACAACTTTTGGGTGGTTCTCTTGGACAAGAAGCTACTCAATTAATCAGTCAGCAATTGGGTATTGATCCGAATCAGGCGCAAAGCGCCGTGAATCTGGCTATACCCACCCTTTTAAATGCATTGAATAAGAATGCTTCTTCAGAAGAAGGAGCATCCTCTCTCTTTAATGCAGTAACAACTAAGCACAGCAATGGCGGTCTGGAAGATTTATCCGGTTTGGCTCAAAGTGCATTAGGCGGCGAAGGAAATTCTATCTTAAAACATATTTTAGGTGGCATACAGCCAAATGTTGAGAATGCTATTTCTCAAAATACCGGCATTAACGGCGGGCAGGCTTCACAGATCTTACAAATCCTGGCACCTATTTTACTGAAAACATTAGGCAGTCAGACACAATCACAGGGCCTGGATATCGGTGGTCTGGCCGGATTATTAAATAATGTTGTTGGCAATCAGCAGCAGCAGGCACCTAAACAGCAGGACATCATTTCTCAGTTATTGGACAGAGATAAAGACGGTAGCGTAATAGATGACGTTGCTGGTATGCTGGGAAATCTATTTAAAAAATAGAGGAAGCATATAGATTGAAATGCCACTCCAGACTGGAGAGGCATTTTTGTTTTGCTTTTGTTTGGGAAAGTTTTAGATTATATTTGTAGTATGCACGAAGAAATACTAAAGCATTTATTTCGCGAATATTTCAAAGAAGATTGTTTTTCGATTCTACAGTTACCTCAGGCGGGATCGGACAGAATCTATTTTCGTTTAAAAGGTGCTGCGCATATCGCTATTGGTACATTCGGAAAGGATGCCAAGGAAAACGAAACCTTTATCCACCATACCCATCATTTTCACCAAAAACAGATAGCGGTTCCGCAAGTTTTTATTGCCAGTGAAAATAAACAATATTACCTGCAGGAAGACCTCGGCGACACATCACTCTATACCGTCATTAAAAAAGAAGGAATAACTGAAGTGGTAGTGGGTTATTTGAGAAAAGTCTTGCTGCAGCTGACATATCTTCAGATAAAAGGCGCGGAAGGTTTTGATTTTTCCTCCTGTTATCCTATTCAGGAGTTCAATAAAAGTTCTATGTTCTGGGATCTGAACGGGTTTAAGTATTATTTTGCACGGATAGCGAGAGTGCAGTTTAGTGAGATAGAACTGAATAAGGATTTTCATACTCTTTGTGATTATTTGTTGCAGGAACCTCATTCGTTTTTTATGTTTCGGGATTGTCAGTCCAGGAACATAATGATTTATCAGGATAAACCTTATTTTATCGATTATCAGGGTGGGAGAAAAGGTGCATTGCAGTATGATGCCGCCTCCTTGCTGTGGCAGGCAGGTGCGAAGATTCCATATCCGCTTCGGGAAGATTTATTGGAGTTCTACTGTCAGCATGTTGCTGCTCTGATAAACATAAACAAAGTGGATTTCAAGGAACGTTATTATGGGTTTGTTTTAATCAGGATGCTTCAGGTATTGGGTGCTTACGGATTCAGGGGGTTGATTGAAAAACGAAGCCATTTTATTGAAAGCATCATTCCCGCGCTGGAAAATGTGAGATGGTTTCTGAAAAATGTGCAGTTGAAGATTGAACTTCCGGAATTAAAAAGTGTGTTGCAGCAACTGATTGTTTCTGATGCATTCAAAGAAGAAAAATTTGACGGTTCATCCAAACAGTTAAAGATTAACATCAACAGCTTTTCGTATAGACGTGGTATCCCTGCCGATGCAACCGGTAATGGCGGCGGCTTTGTGTTTGACTGCAGGGGGCTGCACAATCCCGGAAGGTACGAAGCATACAAACAGCTGACCGGTAAAGATGTACCTGTCATTGAGTTTTTGGAATCAAAAAGCAAAGTCAAGGATTTTCTGGAGAACGTCAGTAAATTGATTGATGTCAATATCCAGGATTATCTGGCAAGGGATTTCGAACATCTGCAGATTAATTTTGGCTGTACTGGTGGTCAACATCGAAGTGTGTATTGTGCCGAACAAACCGCCCGGTATATTCAGGAAAGATATAAGATTAAGGTGCAGTTAAAACATATTGAACGTGAATTACAGGGACAATTTATTTAAGGTATGAAGGCGATGGTTTTTGCAGCGGGATTGGGTACACGGCTAAAGCCTTTAACAGACAATTGCCCGAAGGCGTTGATACCTGTCGGCGGAAAACCGATGCTGCAGATTGCCATTGAACAACTCAAGAGATATGGCTTTGATGAGATAATCATCAATGTTCATTATTTGGGAGCACACATTCATCAATTCCTGAAACAACATCATTCTTTCGGTATTCGTATAGATGTCTCCGACGAAACGGATGGAATACTGGAAACGGGCGGAGGGCTATGGAAAGCGAGGCGTTTTTTTGATGACGGAAAGCCTTTTCTTTTATGCAATTCGGATGTCTTAACCAATATCCACCTGGATAAATTTTATCAGTCACATCTGCAAAATAATGCTATAGCCACATTGGCAGTGCGCAATCGGAAATCATCCCGTTATTTGCTGTTTGACGATGAGGATGTCTTGTGCGGATGGAAAAACAGCCAAAAGAATGAACAGATGATTCCGAGTTCTTCACATGAAGAAAATAGGTTACACCCTTTTGCATTTAGCGGTTATCACATCATATCACCGGAGATTTTTAAACATAACAGCAAATCGGGAAAGTTTTCGATGATAGACTGGTACCTTGCCATTTGCGGTTCCCAAATTATAAAAGCATATCATCATGATGAGGACATTTGGGTGGATATTGGTTCTGAGAAGCAATTACAGAACGCAAATGAACTGATGAGGTCTGCCAATATTTTCGGGTAAAGTTATTTTATAACCTGATAGCCGAACTTTGCATATACGGGACGGTGGTCAGACAACCATTCTCCGTTGGAATCTAAAAATTTATCTCCCTGGATTTCGTACTCAGTGGCTGTGAATTTCAAGGTGCTGTTGCTTCTGTAAAATATCTTATCTACTACTTCACAGTCCGGATTGGTTGCCAGCGGGCTGCAATCCATTAAGGAGTTTCCATCCTGATTCGGCAGCACACCGTCGCGGGTCAGTTCTACCCATACATCTGTAAATCCTCGGTCTAAAATCTCACGGATATTATCGCCGGTTCGGGTATATCTGCAGTTCATATCTCCCATGATAATGACGGCATGGTCTTTGGAGCGATAGTCAATATATTTACACAGTTGCAGGATATTCTTCCTTCGGGCAACCAAGTCCAAAGAATCAGAACCGGCATTGCAATGTACGTTGTATAGGTCAAAATAGGCATCCGGCGAAATCTTTACCCTGCAATAGGTGAATCCTTTTGGTGTAAGGCAGTCCGTTCCATGGCAATCAGCCCAGGAGGTGCGCATAAAATTTAAGAAAACAAATTTAGAAAACATGTTTAATCCGTCTCCCAGGCTTCCTTCAGGTGCTAAATAGGTGCTTTTGTATGGATGATGGTTATCTTTAATCAATAAGTCGTGGTAAAAAAAATCTTCCTGAACATTAACCAGGTCGTAGTTATTCAGTCGAGGACTGATTTGAGGCGTGTTAGCCAGGGGATGAGAGCTGGAAAGTGGTTCAGGTAATCCTGCTACGTTGTAAGATAACACGGTAAGGGTACCTTCTGTAGGAAAATTTTGTTCCGTTTTGTTACAGCCAATCATGCTCAACAGTAGCAACAGGATGGCAGATAATCTGCGATTTTTCATACCATTAAGATACTAACTTTCACCTATTTTTCATAATATGCGTAAAGAAAAGTAATCCCCAAAAAACTATTAGATGATAAAACATATTGTTTGCTGGAAATTAAAAGAACACGAAAAGAACGGAAATGCTCAAAGAGTTAAGCAGCTTTTAGAGGACCTAAAAGATATAGGGTTCATTGAACGGATTGAAGTGGGTATAAATTCAGAGGATACGCCACAGGACAACTGGGATGTTGTTCTGATTGCTGAGTTTAATACCCTTGAAGATTTGAACAGATATCAGGCACATCCCAGGCATAAGGAAGCCGGCGCATTCATAAAATCGGTAGTGGAGCAGAGGGTCTGTGTAGATTATAAATGCTGATTATTCTTTCACCAGCACTAATCTCAGTTCTTCTTCACCGCAATTGGTGTACATGATGCCGTCCATATATAATTTCTTCTTATAGGTACTCCTGTAGATGTTGAGTCTGGCATTCCCGCTGCACCACTGCAACCCTTTTGGAAGCAAGTCATAAAAGACAAAACTCTCCTGTAGTATCGAAATGGTATATTTGGTATAATCCAGGCTTCCGGAAACAGACCATTTTGCCTTATAGATATCGGTCTGATATCGGTATTGTACTGTCATTTCTCCCACTAAATCACCCTCATCGTTATCGTCAATGATATATAATGTCACCGGAAGTCCGTCTTTATTGTCTGAGTCTGGGTTTTTGGATATGAGAAACCCTTTCCAATTGCCGTGTATTTCAGGATTGCCTGAAAAGCAACTGTATGTAATCAGCAGGAATAGAATGGTATGTATTTTTTTAAGCCACATCATGACATTGCTTTGCGCAGCAGATTATTCATATCAATTTTTCCGCCAACTATTTTTTCCACTTCACTGATGTGAATCCGGTCTTGCTTCATGGTGTCTCTTTCTCGGATGGTAATGGTATTGTCTTCCAGCGTTTGATGGTCAACGGTGATACAATAAGGTGTGCCGATAGCATCCATTCTTCGGTATCTCTTTCCGATACTGTCTTTTTCTTCATAGAATGCACGTCCGACAAAACGTATACTGTTTAATATCTCCCGAGCCTTTTCCGGCAATCCGTCTTTTTTAACCAAGGGCAAAACCGCTACCTTGATAGGCGCCAGTGCCGGCGGAAGGTTCAGTACCGTGCGCGTTTCGCCGTTCTCCAGTATTTCTTCTTTTAGTGATTCGCTGATAACGCGCAGGAACATCCTGTCTAACCCGATAGACGTTTCAATCACATACGGTATGTAGTTTTCATTGATTTCCGAATCAAAGTATTGTAATTTCTTGCCGGAATATTGCTGATGTTCGCTTAAATCAAAATCTGTCCGGGAGTGAATGCCTTCGAGTTCTTTAAACCCGATAGGAAATTTAAACTGAATATCTTCGGCTGCATCTGCGTAATGGGCTAATTTCTCATGCACATGAAAACGAAGGTTTTCTTTCGCAGTGCCCAATGCCCAGTGCCATTTCAATCTTGTTTCTTTCCATTTCTCAAACCATTCCTTTTGAGTGCCGGGACGAACAAAGAACTGCATTTCCATTTGCTCGAATTCCCGCATCCGGAAAATGAACTGACGGGCAACGATTTCATTTCGGAAGGCCTTCCCAATTTGTGCGATACCGAACGGGATTTTCATACGGGCAGTTTTCTGCACATTCAGGAAGTTGACAAAAATACCCTGTGCCGTTTCCGGGCGCAGGTATAAATCGGTGGCATCCTCATCCACCGCGCCTAATCTGGTGGCAAACATCAGGTTGAACTGCCGTACATCCGTCCAGTTTTTGGTGCCGGATACCTCGCAGGAGATTTCATATTCCTCAATGAGTTCTTTGTATCGTTTGAAGTCGGATGCTTCAGCGGCTTTCACATATTCGGTCTCTAAGGTCAATCCTTTTGCATAATCACGGCTGGCCTTTGCTTTCTCTGCTTCGGCTGCCTCGGTCAGGTTTTTCTTGGCCAGTTCCTTTTCACCTTTTTCCTTCAGTTTTTCAATCTTCTCTTCTAGCAACACATCAGCGCGATATCTTTTTTTGGAATCCTTATTGTCGATTAAAGGATCGGAAAAGGAATCCACATGGCCACTGGCTTTCCAGGTGGTCGGGTGCATGAAAATGGCGGCATCGATTCCCACGATATTTTCGTGCATCTGTACCATGCTCTTCCACCAGTATTCTTTGATGTGATTTTTGAGTTCTGCACCAAACGGGCCGTAGTCGTATACAGCGCCTAAATTGTCATAAATCTCACTCGATGGAAAAATAAATCCGTATTCCTTGCAATGCGAGACGATTTTCTGTAGGTTTTCAACTTCAGCCATAATGGGCAAAGATAAGATAATGTGCCCATTACTCAATACGGAAAAATACTAAGAGTTGGTTAAGAAATACCATAAATCACGTATTTACATTATATTTAACTGGCATTTAATTTGATTAGAGATTAAAAACAGACTTTATGAATGCAAAAGCTCCGCTTCTTTTCCTGTTATTGTTAAGCTTGCTCTACGCCCGTGCACAAACCGATTACAAAACTAGCACAAAACATAAAGATGGTTTGGTAACTATTTATTACACTAAAAGCATTCCGGCGACATCAATTTACGGTACGGCTGCTTCCATTTCCAGATACGGACTGATGGAGGAAAAGACCAAAAAAATCATCCTTCCGATGAAATATATTTCTGTTTTTTCATCGTACGAGGAAGGACTGTATATCGTACAGGATTCGTCGGAAAAACATGGATTATTTTCTTCCAGGGATAATAAGTTCCTGGTAGAACCATCGTACAGTAAATTTGATATTTTCAGCGAAGGACTTTCCATTGTTCAGCGGAAGGTTGGGAGCGGCTACAGTTATGATTATTATTACGGAGCCATCGACAAAAATGGCAAAATGGCAATACCGGATACTTTTTCATTTTTAGGGAACTGCAGGGATGGGCTGTTGAATTTCAAACAAGACAATAAGTACGGATATCTCGACAGGCAAGGTAAGGTAGCCATTCCTGCCGTGTATGTTAATGCATCAAATTTTGCAAATGGTCTTGCTCCGGTTCAGTCAGCTGAATATGGGAAATACGGGTATATAAACTCGGCCAATAAAATGGTGATTGAACCCAAATATGTCTTTGCAGACGGTTTTTACGAAGGGTATGCCACTGTTTATGCCGAACGGAAGTTTTACAATATGAAAGGAGGGAATGTAAATACTAATAAGATAGGCCTGATTGACACCAAAGGGAATGAGGTGATTCCCCCTATTTATGAATCAATATCGTTAAAGAAGAAAGGAGGGCTCTTTGTGGTGAGTAAAGAAGGGAAAGAAGGCTTGATTGACAGTACCGGAAAGATGATCTTGCCGGCAGAGTACAAAGATGTCGGAGAATTTTATGATGGGATTGCAAAAGTCGAGAAGACTTCGGGTATGTATGGGGTCATAAATACCAAAGGAAAATTCATGCTGCCTGCTGATTATAAAGAAATCTCTTTTCTGTATTCAAGTGAAGGTTTTTATGCAAAAAAAGATGGAAAGTATGCGGTGTATAATAAAGATATGAAAGTTATAATACCGGCAGATACGGCTAAGAGAGTGCTGGTAAATAAGAAATCCATCGCTTTTATCTTTAGTGACTTCGTAAAGGTGTATGATATCAATGGAAAATTTAAAAAATTGATTACCCAGGAAAATGTTGATATCTACGGAACCACTTACTTCAGCAATGATGATTCCATAAGAGTGCCTTACTTCAAGGTAATCAGTTTGACAGACATATTGACAAAATCCACCCGGAAATTAAACGTAAGCGATGTGTCTGATTTTAATGAAGAGGGCATATTCGTAGGCAAGAATTCTAAATACAGTTTTTATGATTATACAGGCAAAAAGCTGTTTGACCGTTCTTTTGAGAATATAGTCAATTTTTCTGAAGGTATCTGCGGATTGCAGGAAAGTGCTTACAGCAAGCCATATTTAGCGGATAAGACACTGACTAAAATCGCGGAACTGACCACCGTCTATTATGGTCCGTATTCTGAAGGACTGGCTATGTCAAAAAGTCAATATGGCGGCACCGTGTATTATCTGGATAAAACGGGTAAGACACAGTTTTCTGTGTATGCAAATGAAGGGGAGGCTTGTAAAAATGGAAGGATAAAAATTAAGAATTCCGCCAATAAATATTATTTTGTAGATAAAAGCGGAAAAACGATTAACTCAAGTACATATGATGAACTGGGTGATTTTTACGAAGGATTGGCAGGTTTTAAGGATAATAACAAAGTGGGTTATATCGATACATCCGGAAAGGTGGTTATTGCAGCCATTTATGATGAAGTAAGCAATTTCTCTAATGGTGTGGCGATGGTAAAATCGAATAATGAATATTTCCAGATTGATACAAAGAGAAGAGCCCTGAATACGGCTAAGTATCACGGAGCTGCCAACCCAGGTAACGGTACTTTTCCCGTTAAGAATGATTCAAAGTGGGGATTGATAGACAATAAGGGGAATACTATTATAGATTTTAAGTATGATGAAGTAAGGCCGATGGCTGAAAATCTGGTATGGGTAAAAAAAGATAAAAAGTGGGGCTTGTTAACTGCTTCCGGAAATTCTGTAACGGCTTTTGAATACGACGGCTGTACTGATTTTGAAAACGGGTATTCAAAGATTCTCAAGAATAATAAAATCGGCGTAGTGGATAAATTCGGAAAGATGGTGCTTCCTGCAATATATGATAATGTTGGAAAAATATATAAGGGTGCTGCTGTCGTTATCAGAAACAACGGAAGCAATACCTATTCTGTAAAATAAAACCCATTTTAGAACAAGTTTCGAAAAAGTATCCGAATGTCTTTAAAGGGCGTATACTCCTTAGCATAGATGATATGCAGCTTCTCTTTGATGGATTCATTCTCTGACGGGATTCCGCCTGATACGACAAAGACAGCGTTCTGTAAGGGAGGTAGTTGACGGCTGCGTTCCGTATTGATTTTTCTGTCATAGCCTATCCATGTTTTTTTATTTGCTAAAACAGCTATGCAGTTGCTGAGAAAGGAAATTCCCCTTTTTAAGAAAAGAACCAATACCGGATACGAAAGTACGCATGTTATTGCAACAGAAACATCAAACAGCCTCTTCATTCGCCGGTATAGTGGTTTGTTTAAATTGTATCCGATATCAAACGTATACAAATCCCCGGCAGTATCTTTAGAATTGCTTCCGATAATCGAATCCCCGGAGGCAATCTTATATTCCACCCTGCCACCCATCCTGCTCATGGCGCCTATGATGGTCTGGGTACTTACAACATTGCTGCAAAAAATAATTTCCTTCACGTCAAAGATGGAAACCATTTCTTCCATTGTTTCGGGAATGCCCAGGAATTTATCCGATTGGCTGTCTTCCCTGGCACCGCTCAGAAATCCAATATACTTTCTGTCCAGTCCGGTGTGTTGAATGAAATTCCAGACGTCCTCAGCGTCTTTTCCGGTTCCAACAACAATCATGTTTTTAATATCAGAAAAATACCCGGACGTATCCCCGTTAATAGCTCTGTATGTCAGCCGTATAAGGAACAGCAGCAAAAAATTGGTGATATATCCGACCACAATGATGCCTCTGGATGTGCGTAAAAATTCCGGAAAGAAGGCATACAAAATGGATATGATCAGTGTGCCGAGACTGAGGCCTGTTAATAAGCGCAGCCATTTAGCATTCTTGTCATAGACGCCGTTCAGCCACATGGCAAAAAGCCAGGCTGCCACATAAATCGGAGTGTTTATATAAAAATATGTGAGAGGGAAAGTAACGCGATCCTGTACCCGGATATAATTCTCCCATATAAGCTGTAATGCATACAGATTCGCAGTGATTAAAATCATATCCAGAACCGGTGCACCGATTCTCTCGAGCAGTTGCTGCAGAACGGCAAAAAAGGCTCGGATGTAGATGGCGATATGTAACAATAGGGTGAGCAGTTTTCCATTCGTGCCGCTTACATGCTTCCCGGCGAAGATGAGCATGGCATTGTAAAACACCCGTACATAATTTAAGCTCCCTTTTTTGGTGCTTTCTCCTTTGAAATGAATGATGGACGTATCGGCAAAGTAATAGTTTTTATAACCGGCCTTCTTTATTCTGTAGGATAAGTCTATATCTTCCCCGTACATAAAATAGGCTTCGTCCAGAAGCCCCGTCTTTTCTAGCACACATCTGCGCAACAACAGGAAGTCACCTGACAATACATCCACTCCATGTGTCTGGTTGTGGTCTAGATAGGTTAAGTGATATTGGCCGAAAAGTCTGGACTTTGGAAAAATCTTCGCCATGCCGCTCATCTTTGCGAAAGCTGCCATAGGTGAAGGGAATCCTCTCTTCGACTCAGGCAGGAAATGACCGGTGCCGTCATACATCTTTACACCCAGTCCTCCGGCATCGGCATGGGTATCCATAAAATCTACGCATTGCTGCAGCGTATCTTCCTGTATGATAGTATCGGGATTCAGCAGTAATATATATTCGCCGCTTGAAATTTTTATAGCCTGATTGTTGGCTCTTGAAAATCCTGTGTTTTTTGTATTGGTAATGACGTGGACTGCAGGAAATTTTTCAGAAAGCATCTTCAGTGAATCATCCGATGAATGATTGTCTGCTACAAGAATCTCATAATCGAAATTCGCCCTGGACTTGTAAACGGATTGAATCGCCTGTTCCAGAAAGTATCGGACATTATAGTTTACTATGACAATGGATAATTTCATTGACGCGGGATACTGGATAATTTGCTGCACAATATACTTAAAAACCCGTAAAGGCTGTTACCACCAAGGGGTTGTCAGTGGTTCTTCATGTAGTTCTCATAGGGAAGGCGTGCCTGAATAGAGCGTGCCAGCGTAATTTCATCTACATACTCCAGTTCACCGCCAAAAGCGATACCCCTGGCTATGGACGTGATTGTAACTTCAAACTTGGATAATAACTTGGATAAGTAGAAGATGGTAGTATCGCCGTCAATGGTAGGGTTGAGCGCCATAATGATTTCCTTGATTTCCCCTGATTCCAGGCGTTTTACCAGACTCTGGATATTCAGCTGTTCTGGACCAATGCCATCCATCGGGGAAATCAACCCTTCCAGTACATGATACAATCCGTTATAGTGACGGGTGTTTTCAATGGCAATGATATCCCGGAAATTCTCCACGATACACACCACGCTCTTGTCGCGGTAGCCTCCTGAGCAGATACTGCAAATCTCTCCGTCCGATACATTATGACAGACTATGCAAAATTTGATATCCTGTCTCATCTTTAAAACGGATTCTGTAAGATATTTCGTATCCTGCACATCATGCTGCAATAAATGCATCACCAGGCGAAGGGCGGTCTTTTTGCCGATACCCGGCAAGGTGGCAAACGCATGAACGGCATCTTCTATCAGCTTTGAAGGGAATTGCATGGTGCAAAAATAGCAATTAGTCCACAGTCCGCCGTTTATCGTCCATAGTTTTTTTATTTTATGTTGAATAATCTCTTTATTTTTAGAAATTGGTAACAACTACCAGCCACTTAAACAGAACTTATGTCCTCGTTAGTAATACTGTCCTGCATTGTTTTGTATTTTCTGATGCTGATTTTCATTGCTTACTTTACTGGAAAAAATGCCAACAGCGCATCTTATTTTGTCGGCAACAAGCAGTCGCTGTGGTTTGTAGTGGCATTCGGATTAATTGGCGATTCTCTCTCCGGTATCACCTACATTTCTGTGCCGGGTTCTGTAAAAGCGGCCAATTTCAATTACTTCCAGATGGTACTGGGCTACGTTATCGGCTATTGGACGATTTCTTATGTGTTATTGCCATTGTACTATAAAATGGAATTGACTTCCATTTATACCTATTTAAAAAACAGGATCGGTCCCGTCTCTCAGCGAACGGGTGCATTTTTCTTTATTCTGTCCAGGGTGATTGGTGCAGGAGCCAGGTTGTTCCTGGCATCCATTGTGCTGCAACGGTTTGTGTTTGATGCTTTTGGTGTGCCATTTCCGGTAACCGTTGCGATAATTATTTCCTTAATGCTTTTATATACCTATAAAGGCGGCATAAAAACACTGGTTTGGACAGATATGATGCAGTCTACATTTCTGCTGTCCGGGGTAATATTATCTATTCTTTTTATTGCCTCGCAACTGAATCTGTCATTTGGCGGAATAATAAACAGCATAAAAGATTCTGAATACTCTCAGGTGTTTTTTTGGGACTGGAAAGCCAAGAATTATTTCTGGAAACAATTTTTGGGTGGAGCTTTCATAGCTATCTGTATGACAGGCCTTGACCAGAACATGATGCAGAAGAACCTGAGTTGCAAAACACTCCGGGAGGCACAGAAGAATATCAATGCATTCAGTATCATCGTTGTTTTTGTAAACATGCTTTTCCTGGCGCTGGGGGCTCTGCTTTACATCTATGCCTCCACCAGAAATATTGCCGTGCCTGAACGCGGAGATGAATTATTCCCGTTTCTGGCATTCAACCACCTGGGAGCATTTGCAGGGCTTGTATTTGTAATCGGCTTAACGGCTGCTACGTTTAACAGTGCTGACTCTGTTTTAACGACACTGACCACTTCCTTTTACATCGACTTCCTTGGGAAAGAAACGGATGATGCACATGACCATAAGCGATTGAGAATTCTGATTCATATCGGTTTCGCTGTATTCTTATTTTTAGTGGTTTTGCTATTCAGTTTATTGAATGACCAGTCGATGATATTTACTGTTATGGATATTGCAGCAATTACGTACGGACCATTGCTGGGTTTGTTTGCTTTTGGTATTTTGACTAAACGTCAGCCTAATGATAAATTCGTTCCGCTAATCAGTATTGTCAGTGCAGGATTTTGCTGTTTTTTATATCTTTCCACCAAAAGTAAAGCGTCCTGGCTTAATGGCTATGCAATTGGACAGGAATTGCTGATAATAAACGGGTTAATAACATTCATAGGCTTATGGATAAGCAGTAATCCGGGTGTTAAAATAGGTTGCAAAGCGGTAAAGCACTAAATAAAAACGACTAATTGTTAGTATCTTTACAAGTCGTACCCCTGCCAATTTATTGTTACCAATCAATAAGATGGCTGAAAATGTGTTTAAAATAAAAGAGGAAAGTATGTCATTAGAAGATTTTAAGAAAAAGAGGCCTTTTAAACAAAGAAACTGGACACAGGTAAATGCGTCCAACAGCTGGAGTATGTTTCGCATTATGAGTGAATTCGTCGATGCGTATGATAAGATGGATAAGATTGGTCCGTGCATTTCCATCTTCGGCTCGGCTCGCACTAAACCGGATAACCCGTATTACCAGTTGGCGGTAAGGGTGGCAGAACGTTTGTCAGAAGAAGGGTATGGTGTTATCACCGGCGGCGGTCCTGGTATCATGGAAGCCGGAAATTTAGGTGCTCAGAACAAAGATGGGAAATCAGTGGGCTTGAATATCGAGTTGCCGTTTGAGCAGGGTCACAACCCGTATATCGACCATGATAAGTTGATCTCACACCATTACTTTTTTGTGCGCAAAGTGGTGTTTGTAAAATATGCGCAGGGGTTCGTGTACCTGCCCGGCGGCTTTGGTACGTTCGATGAATTGTTTGAAGTCATGACACTGGTTCAAACGAAAAAAATCGACCGGGTTCCGATTGTTCTGATGGGTGCTTCTTTCTGGGCGGGAATGCTGGAATGGATGAGAACGGAAGTGTTGAATAATCAACATAACATTGGTGAAAACGATTTCGACCTGTTTTTAGTAACGGATGATGTGGAAGAAGCGATTACCTATATCAATAACTTCTACGCTGAACATGATTTGGCACCAAATTTCTCTTAGTTAAGATCTCATGCAAATAAAAAGTTTGCAATACTACAGCACATTGTTCTTATGGACAGTATGCTGCTTTTCTTTTTCACAGGACAAGGCATCTGCTTTTTCCAAACCCATGAGCCTGCCGTTCCACCTTGCGGGTTCGTTTGGTGAGCCGCGTCCCGATCATTTTCATTCCGGTATAGATATCAAAACCAATGGTGTGGAAGGGGAGCCTGTTTTCAGTATATACGACGGATATGTTTCCCGAATCAAAGTGTCATCCGTTGGCTACGGAAAGGCGATTTATATTACACATCCGAACGGTTATACAAGTTTGTATGCACATCTTGGCAGATTCAGTGATGTCATAGAAAAATTTGTGCACGGACAGCATTATGCAAAAAAACAACCCGAATTTGATCTCTACCCGGATGCAGGAACGTTTAAAGTGAAGCAAAATGATACCATCGCTTTTTCCGGAAACACGGGCGGCAGCACAGCTCCGCATCTGCATTTTGAAATAAGGGACTCCAAAACAGAACATGCCCTCAATCCGTTGGATTTTTATCCAAAGAATTTTTACACGGATACAATTCCCCCTCAGCTAAATAAAGTAAAGTTGTATACGTTTAACAGCCGTTACTATGAAGCACAAACGGATGTATTGCCATTGAAACGGTCAGAAAATTTCCTGACGACAGATGCTCCGATTGTTATTGACAAGTATAATTTCTTCTGCCTGTCGCTGGAAGGTTTTGACAAGCAGGATACATCAGAAAATAAGAATGGCATTTATAGAATTCAAATGTTTATAAACGATACGGTTTTGTTTGGATACACGATGAATACTATAGATTTTGACAAAACGAGGATGTGTAATGCGTTTGTTGATTATCATGAAATGATGAATGACAGTGGATACTTTTATAATTGCTGCCAGTTGAAAAACAACACATTGGCGGTTTATCAGAACGGTAATGGTTTTATTCGGATAAAAAACAAGGATACGGCGGAGATAGCGATCCATTGTTACGATTATAATGAAAATAAAACCAGTATTCGGCTGAAAGTCATTAGAAATGACTCTGAAGTTCCATCGGATAGCAGAGATATGGCAGGAACCATACTAACAGATAAGAAGGATAGTATACGTTTAAATGGGGTTAAGATTACATTTCCGGATAAGTGCTTCTATGATGACGTTTCCTTAAAAACTGATCTATGGTACCAACCGGATAATTTGTTAGCTCCGGTATATTCCATCAGTCATCCGGGGGGTTATATACCACTGCAGAAATCCTTCAGAATGGAATTTAGTACTGTGATAAAAAAACAACGAAATAAAGTAACAATAGTTCGAACAGATGCTGACGGGCAGGTGACTGCTCTTCCGACAAAAAGCACAAAAACAAGATTTTATACAGAATCCAGAAAACTCGGTACGTTTTTCTTGTCTTATGATACAACTAAACCTGAAGTGAAAATCCTGTATCCAGAAACTGAAAGGGTAAAAAATAAAGTCATTCAGGTAAAGATAGGGGATGCCCTATCCGGCATTGACTCCTACAATGGATACATTGACGGCAAATGGGTTAATTTTTATTATGATGCAAAAAATGACCTGATGGAATATGTCATTGACGGAAACTGTCCCAAAGGTGAACATCTTTTAAAGATAGTTGTTACTGATAAAACCGGAAATAAAACCACTGTTCAGCAAAAATTTGTCTATTAATCTCATTAATTCTAAACTTACTAATTCTGCCACTATGTTAACCGAAGGAACCAAAGCACCTAAAATCAAGGGAGTCGATTTTAAAGACAAGACCACCGTACTTTATTTCTATCCAAAGGACGATACGCCGGGCTGTACTGCCAATGCGTGCGATTTCAGAGACAACTACCAGTCTCTGACCAAGAAAGGATTCACCATCATTGGAGTAAGCCCTCAGGATGAAAAATCGCATAACAAATTTAAGGAGAAATACAGCCTGCCGTTCGAGCTGATTCCGGATACGGATAAAACGATTGCTCAGGCATACGAAGTGTGGGGGAAGAAGAAATTCATGGGTAAGGAATACGAAGGAATACTACGCACTACTTTTGTGATTAACGGAAAAGGGATGATTGAAAAGATAATTGACAAGGTAGATACTAAAAATGCGACCAAACAACTTTTGGAAGCAGTATCTAAATAAATTTATCCCTTATGACACAGAAAGGAGTTATCCTGCGGGATAATTCCTTTTTTTATTTGCACAAAAATAACGGGTGCCTGAAATAGTAATCTGGATTTTATTTCCTATATTTCGTTTAGTGAATTTACAGGAAACAGATATCGATACCATAGCCCTCAGGGAACTGCTACAGGTGAAATACAACCAGCTGAATGCATTGCTGGAAGCCACAAAAGCTATCAATGACAATGTATCGGCAGAAGGTTTGTACCAGATTTATAAGTTTATACTGAATGAACAAATACGGGTAAAGGAAATCGGGTTGTTTATGTTTGATCAGGCCTGGAAGCGTGCCGTATGGGAAAAAGAAGAACAGGATTTCTTCATCCCGATTCAGGCACATTTTCAGAATTATACGACTGCCACTGAACTGACTGCCGACGAACAGAAAATTTTCGGCGGCTTTAAATATATTGTTCCGGTTTACCATAAAACACAGCCTTTGGCGCTGGCATTGCTGGGAGATATACACGAAGATGTGTCGCACCAAAAAAATGAACTGCTGGAATTTGCCCAGATTTTCACCAATATCATTACTGTCGCGGTGGAAAATAAGCGGTTGTTTAAAAAAGAACTGGAGAAAAAACAGTTCGATAAGGAGCTTGATTTGGCCTCTAAGGTGCAGGGTATGTTGATTCCAAAGAAACTGCCCAAAAACAACATGTACGAATTTGCCGGTTTGTACCTGCCATATAAAGGAATCGGAGGCGACTATTACGATGTCATTCATATCAATAAAGATGAGTTTGTTTTTTGCATAGGGGATATTTCCGGCAAAGGCGTGGCGGCTGCTTTGGTGATGGCGAATCTGCAGGCGTATCTGAATGCCACACTGACATTGAGCATGCATGGTAAAAAACTGATAGAGAACCTGAACCAGAAAATTTATTCTATTACCAACGGGGAGAATTTCATCACGCTTTTTATGGCAAAATACAATATCCTTACACGCGAACTGTTGTATTTTAATGCTGGCCATGTACCTCCCATTCTGATTGCAGGGGATGAAGTGGAACTGCTCGAGACGGGTAGTACGCTGTTGGGTATCTTTGAAGAATTACCCAAAATACAATTCGGGAAAAAGATACTGCCACCCAATACCACCATTGTTTGTTTTACAGATGGATTGACGGAGCTGGAAAATGAAGAGGAGGAGCAATTTGGAACCAACCGACTGCTGGCTTTTGCAAAAAGTAATCACCGGATGAGCCCGGATATCTTTAATAAGATGCTGTATGATTACATCGGTAAGTTTAAAGGCAATGTACTTTTTAATGATGATATCAGTGTGCTGACGGCAAAATTTATGTGATTTTCGCCTTTCTGATTCCGCTTATTTTTGATTCTTTGTATTCCTGCACAACTACAACTAATGCGGCGGAAGTAAATTTATTTTTCTGTATTTAAAGCTGATTCAATCTTTATCTGTCCTGTACTGAAATTAACCAATAGCCCCAGGCAGATTAAGAACAGAGAACCCACCTTGTTCGCCTCGACAAGGTCACTGAGCGTATTGTTTAACAGGAATGCTACAATGCATAATGTGACGACAGCGATATATTTCCGGTTTTCTGCATCTGAGACGGTATAAATCTGTTCTGCCGTTAACAATATAACGCCGATTAAAATAATATAGAGGAGCAAAGCAGGTAACCCCTGTTCGGTGAGCAGCAGCAGAAAATAATTGTGTACGGTAGATCGTTCCTCATTGTCGCTGATATATGTTTCATAAGCGGTGACGGTGAATTGCTTGTAGTTCGTGACAAAATTATTCGGACCCACCCCGACGAAAGGATGTTCTTTAAATAATTTAACGGCGGCAATCCACCTGTAAAATCGTTCTACAGTACTCATGTCTTCCATCTCAAAGGTGGAAGTGAGGTGCTCCCCCAATTCGTCGTGGTAAATGGTGTGTTCGAAGTCCGGAGAATATTTTAAGTAATTGTTGTTCGATACCATATATCCCGTGAATGTAATGGCAATCACGCTTGCCGCAAGGAGCACAAGCTTGGTTAGTTTGAATCGCAGAATAAGAATATAGAATGGCATACCAATCAGGGCAAGCCATGCGCCGCGGGTGTAAGACAGAAAAATGGCGGCGATAAACACGGGAATGGAATACCTTAAAACAGTATGTCTGACATAATGCTTCGGGTACCAGCTTTTGGCGAGAAACAGAAACGGAAGAAACATGGTGATGAAAACGGCATAATTGACGTGATTCCGGTAAACGGGGTACACGGCTTTTTGTATGTTGTCAAAGTTGAAGTGTAAGGTGGCATGTTTAATCAGGATAAACAGCACACTGCCAAATGTGGGAATAAATAAACACCAGAAAAGGATACGAATGGATTTTTCATTTCTTATCAGTAAGATCGGTAACAGGAAAAACCCTGACAGATACCAGGACTTTGCCAGCAGGTATTTAACGGACAGAACAGCGTCTGTTGAAAAGAACGTGACAAAGATGCTCCAGCCAAACATGCCGAATAACACCATTAAAATGGGGTGTCTGAAGGATTTTTGGTTCAGTTCGTCAGGGTTGATAAGAAAATAGATAAGGATACTTCCGGTCAAAAGTATCAGGATGGGTTCAGATGGCAAATCGGTACCGAAACTGCCTATATACGTTTCGACTGATAATGGAATGGTAAGCAATAATATAAAAAAAACGAGTCTGAAATTTAATAACGCCAGAACAGAGAACAACAGGCAGAATGGTAGTATCCCAAGTGTATAATCTTCCGTATAGATACCGGTGGAAAAACAGAGGATCGTGAATAGCCCGAATACCCAGAATAAAGGACCGGCATATTTGTCTGCTATCTTAGGTGCGTTGAAATCCGTATTTGTCTGCATGTTTATACAATTCTAACAGGAGTGCAGCGAATGACGCAAGAATAAATGAGATGATTGCCGTGCTTAATAGAATCAACCATCGGATGGGCTTTGCTTTCTTTACTGCCGGTTGCGGCTCCTCCACCACAAAGATGGTTTTAAAATCCTTGGAGGATGAAACGGCATATTGGTCCCGTATGGTCATTAATTTTGTCAGTTCTTCCGATGCCGTCTCTGAGTTGCCGGAAGTCAGCATCAGTTTTTTTTCTGCAATCTGTTTGTCGATTAAATCCAGCACCGTCGATTTGTTTTCAATCAGTATCGACCTGTAAATGGAATCTGAACGCATGACAATATCTGTAACCAGTGTGGACGCAAGCCTGGCATCCGTATCTACAATACTGACTTCAATTGCGCCCAAATCATTTCTGACGGCGTTGAAATTTTCATAAAATTCCTTTTGCGTATAATACGTAAAAAGTGCAGGCGTCTTTGCCCGGATCTTGTAATGCCTGCCTAACTCAAACTTGTGAATCAATGCCAGGCTCATAGGCGCAGAGGATACAATTGTCAGAAACCGGTTGATATCTTCTTTTCCTCCAAACATACTGACGCCTCCGGCTTCCTTTTCATTGAATAAGGCTGCCCTGTCCGTACTCGTAGGATTGGATAAGTAAAATACCATTCTGGATTTATAGTAAGGCGGCATGATAAAGGGCAGCGTAATGATAAAACTGACTGTTACAGCGATTATCGTAAACAGAAGAATCTGCTTATGCCATTTGGCTACGATTTTAAACAATTCCAGCATACAGGAAATATATAATTTAAAGAATCTGCCAAAAGTACGAAAATACAATGAATTTGACTATGTATTAATCCTTTATAGGCATTATTCCTTATAACCCACTTTCAGCTCCAGCGACTTCAAATTGACCAATCCCAGCACATAGGATAGGAATGGGATACAAATGAGGTACAGGCATATATGATAAGCCAGGTCTAACGGAATGCTGGCAGAAAAACGGAATGTCTTTAATATGAAAACCAGGGACAGGCAAATCGATGCAAATCCTGACAACTGTAAGACATATTTATAGTTGAACCTTAGTTTGAAAATACGGAACGTATATACGGAATAACAAGCCAACATATACAGCTGGGTGATTAAGGTGGCTATTCCGGCTCCTTTGGCACCCATCCGTATGATGAGGATGTAGTTTAAAGAGATGTTCAGGATGACCGCCGTCACCAATGTGGCAATCATTAATCTGAAATTCTGATTGGCGGTGAGAAGCGTTCCAATCACGTATAATATGGCTACCGGAAAGAAGTTTAACAACAAATAGCCGAATACCTCGGCGGAATAACCGCTGTCAGCGGTGTTATAAAGCAGCTGCATCAGTTCCGTACGGTACGTAAAAAAACAGACTATCAATGATACGGACAGGCAATAGATGATCGATAGAGACGATTTTAAGAGTGTTTTTATTTCGGACTTTTGGGCAATCCTGTAGGCAAACATCGGCAGCAGGATGGTGGCAAATAGATAACCGATATTGTTCAGCGATTCCATGATTCGGTAGCCCTGCGCATAGATGCCGGATTCCGCTGCCCCATTGCTGCCCTGGAGCCTTTCCAGCATCACACCATCAATGCGGTAGTAGGTGGTCATCAGAAAATGGATAATGGCATAGGGTAAGGTTTGACGGGATATGGAAATAAACTGATTAAGATCGAGAGATAGTCTTAACCGGCGGGTTAATCGGAATGAGAAAAAAAGACAGACCAAAAACGTGATGAAATAAGCTGCCAGTTGTGCCAGTGCGAAATTGAAAACGGTTAATTGAAAGTGGCTGCTGTTGCCCCAGATTAAGAAACCGCAAAAGATGATCATCAGTAATTTATCCAGCACGGACAGCAGAGCATCCTTGATGAATAGCTGATGGGCGGAAATATTGGAACGGAGATAAATGGTGAAGGATAATAGAATCTGATTGACTAGAATGACCCAGATGAAGGGCTTTGCCAAATAGCCCAGCGGATAGGCGACGGCCACACACAACACCAGATAGACAATAAACAGCAGAGTTTTAAAGAATAAGATGTTCGGGAGCAATGAATTGATTTTGCTGCGGTCAGCCGCGACTTCCCGGTTGTTGTAATTCTGCAGCCCGAAGTCCAGTAATATCTGAAACAGATAGGTGAAATTAAAGATGGCAAAATACAAGCCGTATTCCTGTTCGCCCAGCTTATTCTGTACGGTTCTGTCGATACCGAATACCCAGAACGGCTTTATCAGGAAGTTGACAAAGACCATAAAGAATACATTGAACAGAAACGATTTTTTCAAAATTATAGTTTAAAGATGGATTTGAGCTGTACTATCCCTTCTTTGGTAAATGAATTTACATACTTCTTATGGTCAATCTTGAATACGACATATCCCGTACTGTCTTTCCAGTAAACATCTCCGTTTATAACCTGTCCACCCCTGAGCTGCCAGCTGTAGTAGATTTGGGAAGTAAGTGCAGGGATTTCTGTTGCGGCAGTATCTTTTATATAACTCAGAAAGGTATTGCGGTATTTTTCCGGCAAATCGACATGTGCAAATTGAGTGGCATGGTTCAGTTCCAACTTTTCGGTAGTATTGATCAGCTTTATGAAAATACTTTGCGGCATTTTGCCGTCAGACTGTGCAAACAGGCTGCCAGTCCCGCAAAAGAATAGGGCGAGAACAAGCAGGGATATGAGCTGTCTTGGCGGATACATGCTATGGATATACGTTGTTTAAGGCATTCAGAATAATCCGGCAAGATACGCGAATCTCTTCTTCCGTGATGATCAGAGGCGGAGCGATTCGCATGCAGTTGCTGGCAAATAAAAACCAGTCCGTCACCAGTCCGTTTTCAAGGCAGTTGTCTGTCACCTTTTTCAGGTTCTCGAAATTATCCAGATAGACTGCCATCATCAGTCCGCAATGGTTAATCTTTCGGATGGCGGGATGTTTTAATAATTCTTCAAACAATCGGGCTTTTGCGCCTGCTGTTTCATATAGCTTCAATTCCGCTATTTCCTGTAAGGATGCCAGCGCAGCCGCACAGCATATCGCATTGCCTCCGAAAGTGGTGATATGCCCCAATACGGGATGGTGCTGCAATACGCTCATCGTTTCTTTATTTGAAATAAAACATGCCAGGGGCAGGCCGCCTCCGAAGGCTTTTCCGAGCAGTAAAATATCCGGTACTGTCTGCTCTGCCTGAAAGCGGAATAAACTGCCTGTTCTGCCGCAGCCCGTTTGTATCTCGTCAAACACGAGCAATGTGCCCGTCTCGTCGCATCGTTTTCTGACAGCCTGTAAATATCCTTTGCCAGGTACCAGCACACCGGCCTCCGCCTGAACAGTTTCCATAAAAACGGCGGCGGTTCTTTTTGTAATCAAAGAGATATCCTCTGAATGGTTGTATCGGATCTGCCGGGTATCCGGCAATAAGGGACGGTAATTGGATTTGAAATATTCATCTCCCAACAAACTCAGCGCACCCTGCGTGCTGCCGTGGTAAGAATTTTTACAGGAGATGATTTCCGTTCTTCCTGTAAATCGTTTCGCCAGTTTCATGGCGCCTTCAGTAGCTTCCGTTCCGGAATTGGTAAAATAGACGGAGTTTAAAGCAGCCGGCAGCAGGTTGCAAACGTATGTTGCCAGTTGTACCTGCGGTGATTGAATAAACTCACCGTAGACCATGGTGTGCGCATAGCGTGCCGCCTGCTGCTGTATGGCTTGCACGATTCTGGGATGACAATGTCCCAGACTGCTGACACTGATGCCGGAAATAAGGTCAATGTATCGTTTGCCGGATGTATCATATAAATAGACACCTTCAGCATGGTCAATTTCCAGACCGAGAGGCGTATCGCTCGTTTGTGCCACATGTTGTAAAAATAGCTGTCGCTGGGATAACATGGTGCAAAGTTATTAATTAATAATAACTTATTATTTCCCGCCCATAAATTAGCTTATGCATAGATGAAGGACTGTTTTTAGGACTAACTTTACTTCCGTTAAATATAGCATTATGGCATCTAAGAAAGATTTTTCTGTTCTCATTACCGGTACCGGATTCTCCGGGATTTGTGTTGGCATACAGTTGAAAAAGGCAGGATTTCACAATTTTAAGATAGTGGAAAAAGCCGCCGAAGTGGGCGGAACCTGGCGGGATAACCACTATCCCGGAGCGGCGTGTGATGTGAAATCGAATCTGTATTCGTATTCCTTTGAACCAAACCCGAACTGGACAAGAGAATATTCTCCTCAGAAGGAAATCCTGGAATACACCAGAAATTGTGTACAGAAATATGATTTGGAAAAGCATATCCTCTTCAACTGGGAAGTGAAATCCGCCCGCTATCAGGAAGACAAGGCAATATGGAATCTGATCAATACAAAAGGCGAACAATTATCTTCCAATGTGGTGGTATTCGGCAACGGCCCGTTACATCTGCCCAGTATCCCGGATATAAACGGAATTAAAAATTTTAAAGGAACCGTTTTCCATTCCGCGCAGTGGAACCATGACTATGACCTGAACGGCAAGAATGTTTGCGTCATCGGAACGGGTGCCAGTGCCATCCAGTTTGTTCCCGAGATTCAGCCAAAGGTAAAACAACTCTACCTGATGCAGCGCACAGCCCCCTGGGTATTGCCAAAGCCGGATGGGGAATTTACGCCAACCCAGCACACACTATTTGAAAAAATCCCGTTGGTACAGAAGCTCAACCGCGATTTTATCTATTACCTCAACGAGGCGCAGGTAGTCGGCATGATATACAATGAAAATATCCTGAAAATGGGCGAGGTGCTCGGAAAACGACATATCAATAAATATATCAAAGACCCTGACCTCCGTAAAAAACTGACACCTACTTATCGCCTGGGCTGTAAACGGGTATTGTTATCCAATAATTATTATCAGGCACTGGCGCAGCCTAACCTGGAAGTGGTAACGGACGGTATTGAGAAATTTACCAAAGACAGTGTGGTGACGAAAGACGGTACATCCCGAAAGATAGATGCCGTGATATTGGGAACGGGATTCCATGTGGCAGACAGTTTCCAATATTATGATGTGATGGGAAAAGACGGCATCACCTTCCAGAAGGCTTTTGAAAACGGTCCGGAAGCGTACTACGGTACCAGTGTCCATCATTTCCCGAATATGTTCATGATGTTGGGGCCCAATACCGGACTCGGACACAATTCGATGATATATATGATCGAGTCACAGACGAATTACATCATAGATGCGATCAGCAAGATGCAGCAACAGCACATCCGTTCTATCGAAGTGAAGAAAGAGGTACAGGATACATTCAATGCAGAAATACAACGGAAACTGGAAGGTACCGTATGGCAGTCAGGCTGTAAAAGCTGGTATGTGAGTGAGGCCGGAAAGAACCATACCGTTTGGCCGGGCTTTACGCTGGAGTTCAGAAACCGTACCAGACACGTCCACCTCGGCGATTATACCGTAGAAAAAGAAAAGGTGAGACAACAGGAAGCGGAACTGGTATAAGTTACCCAAACCTCGACATCTTAACCTTGATAGCGTTAACGCAGCTAAAGTACAGCTAATGCAGATAAGGTTTGAGACTGGTAAATCTTGTACCTGCAATCCCGTCATCCTATGTTTGCAGAAAACTAATTTGAACTGAGGCATAAATATCTTGTAAAGGTAAAATTTATTAATCACAATCAAACAGAAGAGCAGGAAAGGATAAAGATTAAGTACCGTCATAGGTAGTGTGATCCTATGTTTGCAGAAAACTAATTTGAACTGAGGAATAAATATCTTGTAAAGGTAAAATTTATTAATCACAATCAAACAGAAGAGCAGGAAAGGATAAAGATTAAGTACCGTCATAGGTAGTGTGATACCGTTCGAAATGCTAATCACCTTTCCCTTCTGAGTTGTAAACTTGGACAGTTCATAGTGCCATGAGCACGTATTTAGGATAGATAAGTCAACAACCAGATAGCTCTCCAGTTTGAGAAAACTCAAATTTATCATGACAAAAGTAGTAAATTATGTTGGAGTAGATGTCTCCAAAGAGACTTTAGATGTAGCCATACCGAAAGAAGATGGCTGCTATGTACACAAAAAAGATTAGCAATAATCCACTGGGTTTTAAAAGCATTATCAAATATTTGCCGAAAGATGCCTGCATAGTGATGGAAGCTACCAGTAGTTACTATATGCCGTTTGCGTATTATTTACATTCGCAGCAAATATTGTTAAGTATTGTAAATCCATTGTCAGTAAATCATTTTTGTAAGATGCGAATGAGTAGAGCTAAAACAGACAGGAAAGATGCCGCCATGATAGCACAATATGGTAAGAGTGAAACACCAAGATTATGGCAACCCAAAGCAGAACATCTTTTAGAACTCCAGCAATTACAAGCGATTCTGGATAATCTCACCAAACAAAAAACAAGTTGTAGTAACCAATTAGAAGCTTTTGTCAGTAGTGGGAAGATGAGCAAGGATGTCAGTAAAATTATTAAGAAACAGATTGCTTTTATGATAAGGAGATAAAAAAGTAGAAATAAAAATGGTTGCTATCACAGAAAAACATCATTCAGAACTGTATAAAAATTTACAGACGATACCAGGTTTAGGTAAACGTACTTCGATGTTATTAATAGTTGTAACAGATGGATTTACAAAGTTTGAGAATGCAAAAGAATTAGTAAGTTATATTGGCATCTGTCCAAGGTTATATGAATCAGGTACAAGTGTAAAAGGTAAAAGCAGAATATGTAAAATGGGAATGAGTCGAATGCGACAATTATTATATTTATGTTCTATGCGAGCCATGAGTTCAAATAAACAATGTAAAGAAATGTACGAACGATTAAAACAAAGAGGAAAAAATGGAAAATTAGCATTAGTAGCTTTAGCAAACAAACTTGTCAGACAAGCATTTGCCATAGGCACAGGAAATATAGCTTACAATCCTAATTTTTCTTTAAAATAATTTGGATATTTACACAGTTCATTTCGACCGCAGGGACAAATCTTGCTTATTTCAAAACAACGCCTTATGTAGCGGACTTTACGGACCACTGCAGCATATTCTTTCCTATATTTGTTGTATGCATCATTGGAAAAAAGGGATACTGTTTTGTCTGCTGGTTTGCAGCTTCATTCTCCTGTACAAAAAACCGAATAAGGTACCATGTACGTATTCGCCTTATTTTAAACAACTCAATGAGTCTCTTAAGGTAAACCATAAAGGCGCATCTCATGCCATTTTGGATATGGACAGATTAGATTCGAATATTGTTGTCATCCGACGCAACCTGGACAGCCGTTTTCAGCTTCGTTTGGTCACCAAGTCATTGCCATCCGTCGATTTGCTGAATTACCTGATGCAGCAGGCAAATACAAACAGGCTGATGGTGTTTTCCGAACCATTCATCGCAGAACTGTTAGATAAATGTCCGGCAGATTCACTGGACATCCTGTTGGGAAAGCCGTTGCCGGTGGATGCCGTTGCCCGCTTGTCCGGGAAAGAACATTGGAATACCATACATTGGCTCGTAGATACCGAACAGCGTCTAAAGGAATATGTGGATTTAGCCAAACAGAAAAATACCACCCTGTATATTGCACTTGAAATCAACGTAGGGTTACAGCGTGGAGGATATGATAACCCGGAAAAGATGGCTAAAGCCATTCAGTATATCCAGGCGAACCATGCGTATGTACGGTGTATCGGTTTGATGGGTTACGACGGGCATGTGCCTTTTGTACCCTTTTACATCAACAAGAAAAAACAGATTTTAAAGGCATTCGCGGATGTGCAAAATAGATATAACGCATTTGTAAATGGCTTGAAACCGTATTATACAGAGGACGAAATTAAGGCGATGACGCTGAACAGCGGGGGCAGCCGTACGTATTTTTATTATAAAAATTACAAAGACAGCATGTATGTAAATGATATTGCCATGGGTTCCGGATTTTTAGCACCTGCCCAGTTTCCGGAATTATATACATACGGGCATCAGCCTGCTCTTTATCTGGCATCACCGGTGTTGAAAAAGATAGAAACGGCCTTGCTGCCGCATGCGGAAAAGATTTCACCATTGGTAAATTGGTGGAATCCGAATTTGAAGGTTTCCTATTTCATGATGGGAGGCGGATGGCCCGGTGATATAGCGTCACCTGACGGCATCATAATAAACACATTTTGGAACGAAGATGATAAAGGCTATTCCAATCTGCTGCCAAATCAGAGCATTTTGGGCAGCTCAGATAAAAACCGGATTCAGGTGGATGATTTCATCTTCACGCAGCCGTGGGAAGGCGATGGCATGCTTTGCTTCAGCAAGGTGTTGTTATATAAAAAAACGAAAATCGTGGGTGAATGGACAACCTATGCCGGTGGAAATTGATTCATTTAACAATGATATTAGCTCCCGCTACAGCAAAACAAACGCTGTTAATCGTATCCAGTCATTTCGACCACAGGGAGAAATCTTGCTGATTTAACAGTAGACTTTGCTGTGTTTAAAGTTTGACAAAAGGAAGCGGAACCGGCAAAAGTAACCCGAATCTTGACAGTGTTAGCTCCGGCTAAAGCATGGCAAACGCAGTTAAGGTTTGCAATAAAAAACTACCTGCTGTAATTTGGCGCTTCGTTGGTTATGGTTACATCGTGCGGGTGGCTTTCATTCACGCCGGCAACGGTAATCTTTACAAACTGTGCGGTTTCCTGTAATGCCGGAATATCCCCTGCGCCGCAATAACCCATACCGGCGCGCAACCCGCCTACAAACTGGTAAATGACTTCACTCATCGTTCCCTTATACGGCACACGGCCAACGATGCCTTCCGGCACTAATTTTTTGATATCATCTTCCACATCCTGAAAATAACGGTCTTTGGAACCTTCCTGCATCGCTTCCAGGCTGCCCATGCCACGGTAGGTCTTGAATTTACGCCCTTCGAAAATCACCGTTTTTCCGGGGCTTTCTTCCGTGCCGGCAAACAAAGAACCTGCCATCACCGTATTGGCGCCGGCTGCCAGCGCTTTTACCATATCGCCCGTATATCGGATGCCGCCGTCGCCGATAACCGGCACACCGGTTCCTTTCAGCGCCACCGCCGCTTCGTAGATAGCACTCAACTGAGGTACACCCACTCCTGCCACCACTCTGGTGGTGCAGATAGAGCCGGGGCCAACACCCACTTTTACGGCATCCACACCTGCATCTGCGAGCGCTTTGGCTCCCGCACCGGTAGCCACGTTTCCGCCCACGATATCCAGTTCTTTAAAGGCTTGTTTTGCTTTCTTAATCGTTTCCAATACGCCATGCGAATGTCCGTGCGCCGTATCAATGCAGATAAAGTCCACGCCGGCTGACACCAGTGCTTCCATTCGCTGCATCATATCCGGTGTAACGCCAACGGCAGCAGCGACCCGAAGCCTTCCCGCTGTATCTTTGGTGGAATTAGGATAGTTTTTGACTTTGGTGATGTCTTTGTACGTGATTAGACCCACCAGCTTTCCGTTCTTGTCTACCACCGGCAGTTTCTCAATCCGGTATTCATGCAGGATGTCTTCCGCCTGCTTTAAGGTGGTTTTTTCCGGTGCGGTGATGAGGCGGTCTTTCGTCATCAAATCCTGGATGAGCATATTCCTGTCCTTGCAAAAACGCAAATCACGGTTGGTTAGAATCCCCACCAGTATCCCGGTGTCGTTGGTGATAGGAATACCGCCAATTCTGTTTTCAGACATGAGTGCAAACGCATCCGCCACCTTTGCCGTAGGTTTCAGGGTAATAGGGTCGGTAATCAGCCCGCTTTCAGAGCGTTTCACCTTGCGCACTTCCTGCGCCTGCATGTCAATGGACATGTTCTTATGCAATACACCGATGCCGCCTTCCCGTGCCAGAGCGATGGCCATCACAGATTCGGTAACGGTGTCCATAGCTGCAGACAGTATCGGGATGTTGATGCTGATGTTTTTGGTAACCTGTGTCCGTATATCCGTTTCTCGGGGCAGAACCTGAGAGTAAGCCGGTAACAGGAGGACGTCATCAAAGGTTAATCCTTCGCCGACAAACTTATGATGGGAGGTGAAAAGAGAAGGTGTTTCCATGTGCAAAGATACACAGAACTTATAAGTTGTCAGAAAAAATCAGGAATTTTTTACAATTTTCCCTTGGCTTGTTCCAGCGTATCTTGCAGTTTACCGATATCGTCTAAGGGTAAAATCACCAAAGTTCTTTCGCTGGACAAATTGGTTTGGACGGTGAAATTCCAGTCTAACTTATTGGAAACGTTTAATATGGTGGCTAGCGAAACCTGAAACCCGGATTTGGAGGTGTATTTTATTTCTGTATAATTGCCCGGTATTGTTTGACTTTTAAGGATGGTTTTCATGTATTGCAGAGAAGTAAGCAGTCCGTCAATTTCATCGGCATCGATGTAATTATAGATGGTCTTTAATTCTTTTTTAACCTGAATCTTATGAAGTACCTTAATTCCGGATATAACCGTAAATTTTTCCAGATTGGTGATTTTAACGGCATCCATTCTGAACGCCGGAATATTATCGACGGTATAGACTTCCTGTTTATAGAGAAAGCCTGTTGTGTTTACGGCCTGCTCCAGTTTCGTACGGTAAATGTTATCTTCGGAGAAACCCTGAATGGCACTCCATGTAAGCAGAATAAACGTTATTGATTTTTTCATAGAATTGACTATTATTGAAAACAAACTTACAATTAATTGTGCAGCACACATCGTCTTTTTACAGATAACTTAAATATTCTTTTTCTGCGGAAGCGGCCGCTTTCTTTGCAGGGAGATACGCAGAAACCAGGCTGATACAGACCACAACGGCTGATACGGCGGCAAAGTCCGAGAGTTGCATCTTTACCGGGTAGTAGTTCACCAGGAAGGAAGTGCCCGGCATGGCAACCAGTCCGACTTTCTGCTGCAGGGTGCAAAGAATAAATGCCAGCAACATGCCGATAAATGCGCCTGCACAGGACATTAAGATGCCTTCCAGTAAAAAAATCTTTACGATGTTGTTTTTATGGATACCTAATGCCGTTAGTGTGGCGATGTCCTTTTTCTTTTCCAGCACCAGCATCGAAAGCGCACCGATGATATTAAAGGAGGCTATGATCATAATGAAAACCAGGATGGCAAAGGTGACCCATTTCTCGCTTTTCAAGATTTTATACAACACTTCATTTTGTTCATACCGGCTCTTTACAAGAAAGTCGCTGCCGATCTTATTCTTGATGAACCCGATGGCTGTTTCCGTGTTTTTTGCGTCCTTCAGGCGGATTTCAACTTTTGAGGCTCTTTGATAATTATCGGTCAGCTGTTGAAAGAAATCCAAAGGAACAAAAGCATATTTGGTGTCAAATTCATCCGAAACGGCAAATGCCCCGGAGGTGGTCACATAACTTTTATTGAAGGCATTCTCCATGGATCTGAAAGAAGAGGAGGATTTTCTCGGCATGTAAATCGCAACGGGATGAAAGGCCTGGGCGGCATTCAATCCCAGTTTCTGTTCCACGCCAACACCCACAACGGCATAGTTGATACTGTCGCTCTTCAATAATTTTTTTCCTCCCACCATAAAGGTGTCAAATTGCTTTACGACATTGAAATAATTGGCATCAACGCCTTTTACGGTACAGATATGCTGACGTTCGGTATATTCCAACAAGGCATTTTCTTCCAGTGTAAAGCTAAAGACATCGATGTAATGGATGGATCCAACCTTTTGCCGCAGCTCATTTGTAATGTCAAACGTCTTTCCTTCCCTGGTCGTGATGACTATGTCCGGATAAAAGACCGTGTACAGGGATTTTACCAGGTCTTCCAACCCGTTGAATACAGATAAAACTAAAATCAGGGCGAGTGTGCCAAACAACATAGCCAAACCGCTTACCAGCGAGATGATATTGATGGCATTGGTAGATTTTTTACTGAATAAATACCTTCCTGCTATGTTGAGTTCGAGGTTCATGGATGGAAGCCTAGATGAAACCGGTCATCCGGTATTATGACTCATTGTTCTCTTCGTTTCTCAATTTCTCAATTTCCGCGTCTTTTTCCTTGATTTCTTTAAAGATACGCTCCAGGTTTTGCACTTCTGTCAGTGTATCATCTCTGAAAAACTCCAGTTGTGGAATGGAACGTACTTTATTTCTGATTTTTTTACCCAATAACCCGCGGATGAGTTTGTTGTTTTTGTCGAAATTATCAATAACCATATCCGGCTTCTTATGGTTGTAGATGCTGGTATAGATTCTGGCGGTATATAAATCCGGCGTCACCCGAACGCCTGATACGGTGACCATGGCACCTTCCAAAAGGTGTGATAGGTCCTGCTGCAGGATGTCACTGATGGCCACTTGTATGATTTTGGCTACTTGCCGTTGTCTGATAGATTCCATAAAAACAAAAGTAAATAATATCTTTGCCATATCCAATGAAAGATTTGCGCAGCCTGCTGAAGTATTGCCGTCCATACAAATGGAACGTGCTGATGAATATTGTCTTCAATTTCCTTTCCACCGTATTTTCCATTTTTTCCTTTCTGATGCTCATCCCTTTTCTGAATCTGGTTTTCAATTCGGATAAGATGGTGGCTAGCGATGTGAAAGAGATACCGTTCAGTCTGGTTAATCTCAAAGAATACATTGCGGTTACTTTTAACAACAACGTGATTGATTCCATCCAAAGCAGCCCGACCATTGAAGCGGGAAAGTCCGATGCATTGCTGTTCATCTGTCTTTTTACGGTATTGGTTTTTCTGGTGAAGAATATCTTCCGCTATCTGGCGGTACATTTCCTGGCACCCATGCGAACGGGCATTGCGGGCAATATCCGCCAGCGGTTGTACGATAAGATTTTAGCCCTGCATGTTTTGTACTTTTCTGAGCAAAGAAAAGGGGATATCCTGACTCGCCTGACGAACGATGTGCAGGAGGTGGAATATGGCATCCTGCATTTTCTGGAAGTGGCTTTCAAGGAACCGGTTACCATCATCGCAACGTTCATTACCATGCTGCTGCTGAGTCCGCAGCTGACCTTATTTGTATTGGTGATCTTGCCTGTTTCTGGTTATATCATTGGTAGAATCGGAAAGACATTAAAACAGGCATCGTCCAAATCACAGCAATTGCAGGGGACAATCAACTCTCTGGTGGAGGAAACCATCTCCGGCATCAGAATCATCAAATCATTTACCGCAGAAAAAACCTTGTCTAAACGTTTCAAATCATTAAATGCGCAACATTATCAGATTGGAACAGCCATGATTCGAAAACGTGATTTATCTACGCCGCTGTCCGAGTTCTTAGGCATATCCGTTGTCGTTGTCGTACTTTTTGTCGGCGGCAGGATGATCATTCACCATACCTCACCGCTGAGTGCAGAGGCGTTTATCGCATTTATAGTGATTTTCTCTCAGATGATTCAGCCGGCAAAGGCGTTCTCCAATGCTTTTTATTTCATTCAGAAAGGATTGGCATCTTTAAGGCGGATTGAAGAGGTCTTAAACGAAGAAAATAAGGTGAAAGATGCAGAAGGTACAATAGAAACAGCACAATTTACAGAAAAGATAGAATTGAAAAACGTCTGTTTTTCGTATGATGAAACCGACGTATTAAAACAGATAAACCTTGTCATTCCCAAAGGTAAGAAAATCGCATTAGTGGGCGTTTCCGGTTCAGGTAAATCTACCTTTACCCAGTTCTTGCTTCGATTCTTTGATGTCAGCAGCGGAGCCATATTGCTGGATGGTAAAGATATTAGAGACATCCGTCAGGTTGATTTGAGGAAACTGATGGCACTGGTGACACAGCAGACCACTTTGTTCAATGATACCGTTGCAAATAATATTGCCTTAGGCAAGAAGTCAGACAGGCAGGAGATAGAGATGGCCGCCAGGCAGGCTTATGCAGATGATTTTATTCAGAAGATGCCACAGTCCTACGAGACAAATATTGGAGATAATGGCATCAAATTGAGCGGCGGTGAACAGCAGCGGCTGACCATTGCCCGTGCTATCCTGAAAAATGCACCCATATTAATTTTGGATGAAGCTACCTCTCACCTGGACAGCAATGCGGAGAAACTGGTGCAGGATGCGCTGCAGAATCTATTGAAAGACAAAACGGCCATTATTATTGCACACAGGCTCTCTACCGTTCAATTTGCCGATGAGATCATTGTGCTGAGGGAAGGCCAGATTATAGAAACCGGCACCCATCAGCAATTGTTGCTGCAGAACGGAGAATATAAAAAGTTGGTGGATTTACAGCAATTGTAATACGATAATCAGCCGGATCCGGATTATTCCTTTATTAAGGATTTAGGCTATGGTTTGGTGGTTGAGTAGAATCGCCAAGGAAACCAGATCTCTAAAAAATGACTTGTCCGACCTAGGAGATCGGACAAGCCACAAAAACCATAAAACTATGAAAAACCCAATTGCCTCTCGGCAATCAATAGAGTTCGAAATTAATTAGATGCAAGATTCACTTTAAATTCAATCTCATTTCGGATGGCTTTGTCGCCTAATCCCTCAAAGAAATTAGATGAACCATACCGAACGTCCCACAATGTCCTGTCGATTGTGAATGTTGCATTTCCTTCAAATCCTTTTCCCGCAGTCTTAAATGTAGCAGGGAAAGTGATGCTGTTTGTTATACCTTTGATGGTTAAATCGCCGGTTAGGGTATAAGTATTCGGCACTTTAGTTGCCTTTAATACTTTTGATATTTTCAGATTCGCAGCAGGAAACTCTTTCACATTGAAAAAGTCCGCACTGTTTAAATGACCGATTAATTTCTTATTATAATCTCCATCCGCTAAATCTTCACAAGTAATCGATGTCATGTCTATGGTAAACTCTCCACCAGATAGAACACCATTGTTGATGGATAAAGTTCCCGATTGAATTTTAACTTTTCCGTTGTGTTGACCCAACACCTTTTTACCTGTCCATTGTATCGAACTTTTTTCAGTATTTAAATTAACGGATTCTGCCTTTACATTGGTAAGGAAGCAAATAGCGAGAACTAAAAAAGCCGAAATGGATAATTTTTTTGTCATGTTCGTTGTTTTGTTACTTGTATATACAAATATCGGACCCTTTTGTTTAGTTAGAACGTTAAAATTACAAAAAATGTATATACAAGTATGTTTTTTACATGTGTTTAGTGCATTAATTGATGCAAATCAATACCTTGAGCGCAAATTAAACAGAAAGATGAAAGATTTTAAAAATAAAATTGCCGTTGTGACCGGTGCAGGATCCGGTATCGGACAGGCATTATCCGTAGAGTTGGCTAAGAAAGGCGCACAACTCATATTGTCAGATAAAAATGCAGAAACCCTGGCGGAAACAGAAAAGAAAATCAACACGTACGGAGCTGCTTGTGACACTTACGTTGTGGATGTATCGGATGAAAATGCCATTTATGATTTTGCCAGAAAGGTCCTTAAAAAACATTTCCATATAGATTTACTCTTTAATAATGCAGGTTTCGCGTTAGGAAAGATTGCCCTGAAAGATGTTAGGATGGAAGACTTTCACAAGATCATAGATGTTAATCTCTGGGGGGTTATCAATCACACCAAAGCGTTTATTGATGTACTGCTCACAAGGCCGGAAGCCGCCATTATCAATATATCCAGTTTGTTTGGTATCATTGGCGTTGCGGATCAGGTGCCTTACTGTACGACCAAATTTGCAGTGCGGGGATTTTCCGAAGCGCTGAGGATGGAGCTTTCGGATACGAATGTCAGGGTGCACAGCGTACATCCAGGAGGGATCAATACCAATATCTACAGAGACGCCATTCATTATGAGCGAAATCCCGACTTAGAAAAAAAATTCCAGAAAGCATTGGAACGCACCTCACCGGAAGAAGCCGCCAGAGTGATATTGAAAGGGGTGGAGAAAAAAAACGAGCGGATACTCATCGGAGCTGAAACCTATTTGGCCGACAGTATCGTTCGAAGTATGCCTGAAAATTATACGAAGGTGTTAAAAAAGGTGGTGACACAGGTTACAGGCAAATAAATAATGTTATCTGGCAATCTGTGTGTTTTGTGTACAGACATCCTTACTCTTTGAACTACAATTGATACATTTTTATTTGAATTCCTGGATTTCATTTAGCAGGATGTTTTCCTCCTGAAGAACATATCTGGAGTCGCCAAGTGCCAGAATCGGATAAAAAACCGGAGAGAGCAAAAGCAACCCAAACCCAAAAGCAGTATCTTTTCCAAAGGCTTTTGCCAAATCAAAGCAATTGATGATGGCGGCCACCAGGCTCACAAAGGGTATCAGGTATAATATGATCCACCATCTTGGCCGTTTGACAATGTCGAGAAAGACGATGATGTTATAAATCGGAACGATGCATTCCCATCCCTGCTTTCCTGCTTTCTGATATAATTTCCAGGAACAGAAAATAAAAAAGACGATAAATGCGAAGAAAATGAAAATGAGAATGCCTAATCCGGCAAAGAGTGCCCCGAATGAGGCCGCAGGCTGTGTATCCATAGTTTCTGATTTTAAGACAAGATAATGAAAACTTCTTATACAGTCAATGATGTGCATGTACTATTATTGGCTTAAAATCTTATTTTTGCTTCCCGTTTACAGGGACAATGTATAGTGTATGTTAGACAAACTAGAATTGATTTATTTCCGCTACAAGGATCTGGAGACTCAGCTGAGTGACCCCGGTGTGGTGGGAGATATGCAAAAATTCAAGAAAACGTCTAAGGAGTACAAGGATCTGGAACCCATTGCAGAAGTTTACGAAAAGTATAAAAACCTGCTTTCCAATATCGACTTCAACAAACAGGTGCTGAACGAAGAGAAAGAAGCAGAGATGAGAGAGATGGCTAAGGCAGAACTGGAAGAGCAGCAGGAACTGTTGCCTAAACTCGAAGATGAAATCCGTTTTCTGCTCATTCCGAAAGATCCAGAAGATGACAAGAATGCCATACTGGAAATCCGCGCCGGAACAGGAGGCGATGAAGCAAGTATTTTTGCCGGAGACTTGCTGCGCATGTATCTGAAATATTGCGAAAACAGAGGCTGGACGACGGAGATAATGAATGAGAATGCCGGAACCGCCGGTGGATATAAAGAGGTAGTGGTGGAAGTGACAGGAGAAGGTGTCTATGGAGTATTGAAATATGAATCGGGCGTACACCGCGTACAGCGGGTTCCTGAAACCGAATCACAGGGGAGGGTGCACACATCTGCCGCTTCAGTAGCGGTTTTGCCCGAAGCGGATGAGGTGGATATCGACCTAAATATGGGGGACATCAAAAAAGACGTGTACCGTGCCAGTGGCGCCGGTGGTCAGCACGTTAATAAAACGGAATCTGCCGTTCGTCTGACGCATATACCTACCGGAATCATTGCAGAGTGTCAGGATGGTCGTTCACAGCATAAAAATTATGAGAGTGCCTTAAAGGTATTGCGTACCCGTTTGTATGAAAAGGCATTGAATGAACACAATGAGGCGATAGCCAAACAACGAAAAACGCTTGTTTCCACCGGTGACAGAAGCGCAAAAATAAGAACGTACAACTATCCGCAGGGCCGTGTGACCGACCACAGGATCAACCTGACGCTGTATAACTTAGGAGAAATCATGAATGGCGACCTGCAGGATATCATCGATAAACTTAACTTCGAAGAGAATGCCGAGAAGCTGAAAGTGGGCGGCTTATAAAATCAACCCAAAATTTCGCTTAGGATTACCGGTGATTTCAAATCCGTAAAATCGGCTATGTGCCAGCGAAAATACAACAGTAATTTTCCCAGTAATACCTTGCGTTCGGCGTTTGTCAGTTTCAGCTCATTCTTTTCATAATAGACAGCCATCATCTTTTTGAGCATGGCGGTTTCCTGAATGCTCAGCGATTGCTGTGCCGAAGCGAACGTATCCTCAAATCGGCCGCTTTCCAGGTTAAAATAGGCACCGTTCAGTATGTTGTGCAGGGAAGGTTCAAATCCTAAAATACTGGCCGTTTCCAGCAGAAAAAACAAGGGTTTGTTCTCTACCAGGGTAGTTTGCTTGTCCAGCTCTGTAAGAAAAAACGTCAGATAATCATAGAGCCGTTCATTCACTTCCTGTTCTTTGATGCATTTTGAAACCAATTCAATGCAAAAAACGGCTATGCTTTGTTTGTTGAAATCCTGATGGAGCTCTTTGTAAATGTAGTTGACGGAGTATTCTTTGATGCGATGGAGATTGCGTTGTTCTTTCAGGAAGATTTCGAGATTTAAGATATTCAGGGGCTGAATCAGATTGCCCTTCTGTTTGTTTCTAGAACTGCGAATACCCTGAATGATGAAGCTTAACAGGCCGTATTTTTTAGTGAATAGTTTTGCAATGATACTCGTCTCGGAATATTTGGTGGTTTTGAGTACGATTCCCTGTGTTTTATCGAGCATTCTTTGAACTGTTTATTTCCTGATTAAGACACTAATGCACCATGTCCCTATTCATTTTTTATCAAAAATAGGTGTTAATTATGATTAAATATATCTACCTTTATAACAGATAATTTTAAGTAGATGAAAAAATTAAGATTATATATCGTCTTTTTTCTGTTTGTATTGATGGGAACGACATCCTGTACCACTTATTATTGCGAATGCAAAACCAGATTGGGTATCATAGTGGATGTTACACCTATAAAATCCTTAGGTAAATTAGGAGCAACAAGTGTTTGTGACTCTTATCAGGAACAGAACAACAGAAACGGAGCTGATCAGGTGTGTACCATAAGATAAACTTAAACCCAACCCTTTTCCCTGTAAAGGCTGTATCCTTCTGCCAACGCTTCACTTATATGGCGGAGTAGATTCTTATCTGTTCTTTTGACATGAAAACACGATTTCCCTTTCAAAATTCTCAATAAATCGGGATGTATAACTTTTTTCAGTTTCTCCGGTTCCGAGTAAACTGGCATGAAATAAAATCCGACATAGCTGCTTTGGATAATCAGGGCGGCAAAAGCCATTTCATTTCGTTTCTTACCGAAAGCCTCCAGTTCTTTTTCGCTCCACAACTCATACCGTGATTCAAAATCCATACGTGCTGATATAGAGCCTTTCTCATAGTTCTTCAATAAAGGTTTCAGTTGGTCAAAAATTTCTTTTAATTCGTCCGCTTTCATAGACTCTGAGCATTAATTAGCAGTTGATGCAGGTTTAAGAATTCATCAGATCCTCAATTTCATCCGCCTCAACGGGAATATCGTGCATTAAATCCAATATCCCATTCTCGGTAATCAGGATATCATTTTCGAGGCGGATACCGATCTTCTCTTCCGGTATGTAAATACCAGGCTCACAGGTGAATACATTTCCCACCTGCATAGGGGCATACCGGTCACCGATATCATGTACGTCAATTCCCAAAAAATGGGATGTGCCATGCATGAAATATTTTTTGAACAATGGATTCTCAGGGTCTTGTTTCGATACCTCCGCTTTATTCAGTAAGCCCAGTCCGATAAGTTCGCTTTCCATGATTTTACCTACTTCCTTGTTGTAATCCGCTAAGACAACGCCGGGTTTCAGCATGGTTTTTGCCTCATTCATTACATTCAGCACGGCATTGTAGATTTCTTTTTGTCGTTTGGTAAATCTGCCGTTTACTGGAATGGTGCGGGTCAGGTCAGAAGCATAATTGGCATATTCTGAACCAAAATCCATCAGTACCAGTTCGCCGTCGTTGCAAGGCCGGTTGTTTTCAATATAATGCAGCACACAGGCGTTGTAACCGCTGGCAATGATGGGCGTGTAGGCATGTCCGTTGGCTCGCTGGCGGATAAATTCATGGATGATTTCGGCTTCCACTTCATATTCCATGACTCCCGGTTTCATGAATTTCAATACCCGGGTGAAAGCGTCACGGGTAATTTCGCAGGCTTTCCGGATGAGTTCTACCTCTATAGGATGCTTGATACTGCGCAGCTTAGACATGATAGGCCCCAAACGCTTGATTTCATGTGCCGGGTAACTGTATTTTAAGTCATTGGCAAAACGGATGTCCTTATAGGGTACCGGGTTGTCCGCACGGTCATTTTCATTAATGTTGATATACACCTTATCGCAATGCGCCATCAATCCCTTGAGTGCAGACTCAAAACTTTCTTCCCAAAATATTTGCCGGATACCGGAAGCCTCCTTCGCTTCCTCCATCGTATATTTGTGTCCTTCCCATACGGCAATGTATTCATTGGTTTTTCGCAAAAATAAAACCTCCCGATATATCGGGTTCGGACAATCAGGATACAGAATCAGGATAGTCTTTTCCTGGTCGATGCCCGAGAGCCAGAATAAATCCGGATTCTGACGAAAAACATAGGACTGGTCGGCACTGCGCGGCATTTCATCGCTTGCCAATAAGATGGCCATGGAATTTGACGGCAGTTCTGCAGTCAGCTTTTTTCTGTTGTCAATGAACAGTTGAGCGTCAATCGGTAAATACTTCATCTGTTTAGATTTGTTTAAAATAAGTGTGCTGTATGGCACAATTCTTACGGACAAAGGTAAAATATTTTGTCATCAAAATGACAGATGAGTCAGAATAGCTGACGCGGGAAATCTGCTCTGCAAATAAATGAGGAACAGGTTCAGTAACTATGCCCTTGCCAATTGTTTATTCAGTTCTTTCAGATGTTTTTTAACTTCCTCATTCTTCACCTTCAGCGCATTGGCCCTGCGCAGGTATTCTTTAGCTACCTTTATCTCCCTGCGCTGAGCATAGATGGAGCAGATTTGTATGTAAGCAGTTGCCAGATTATCATCATCAGGAACGCCTTTCTGGATTGCAATCTTAAGATTCTTCAAAGCTTCCTTATTATCTCCCTTTTGCAAAGCAATTCCACCCAGTTGGAGGTAGGAGACACCTTCCTGTGAGGTGCCAAGCATATCGCTTTTGTTGGCAAGGCTCTTTCGGATATTGGCCTCGGCAGCATCCAGATTCTGATTCGCCATATCAAAATTTGACTGCAGCATGTAATATCCCTGTCGAACCGGTTTGATTAATAAATTGGGGAATTTAATCCACGACATGGCTTCTTTTGCGCCTTCTATGTCACCGGCCTCCACCTTCTTTTGCAGATAGCGCATAGGACCGATAAAAATATCAAATAAGATGACACTGATAGAAGCGATATACAGCATTATAGACCATTGCCATCCTTTATGGACAAAAATATGCAGTAATATTCCAATGACTAAAACAACAAAGGCAGCATAAAATCGATACTTGACATATAATTTCCCGAAATCCATAATATAAAATTGAGATGCAAAAATAGTTTATTTAGTGTCAAGATGCAAACACTAAAATCTCGGGTAGAAGCTCAGCGTCCATCGGAATTTGGTAATTCCGGGTTTGTCAAGCTGAGTAAGCCTCCAGCTAAAGTCGACACGTACCAGTTTCAGGATATTTTCAATACCAAAACCCATCTCTGCATAAAAACCGTTTAATCCCGTTACACCTGCCGGCAGGTCGCTGAACGTGCCTGCTTTCTTATTATAAGAACTCAGCGCCATTTTAGTGGTAAATATTTCCCGTAATCCCAGTTTTCTCCATCCTGGAATTTTATTAAAGAAAAATCCATCGAAATGATGTTCAATAAAGAGGGTCAGCGACTGGTCGGCTACATACTCCAGGTCGTCCATGTTTTGGAATCTCTTTGCATCTAACAGAAAGGCCTTGTTACCTCCGGGATGTATGGTCAGAAGAGGGTAAGGAGCCATCCCAAATATTTTGCTGGCGTTCAGCTGTATTTTGGTGTATCCGATGGGAGAAGGTAACCGCTCTTCAATTAAGAGGTCGATTTTCTGATAATTGAAATCGCTGCCTAATTTTTTGAAACTGAACGAAAAGTCAAGATAGATACGGGGAAGGTTACCCTTCAGGAATAATTTCTGACGTTCAGTTTGAAGGAATTTTGCCCCCGGAGTGGCGGTAAAGTTGATATTCGGTGCAAAGATTTTAAATGTTCGGATAGTATCTTTTATACCCCATTCACTTGTTTTGACGAATTCGACACTTCCGGGAAGTGTCTGGTACATTTTAAGGTTAAGGGAGAGATTGGTCGAGATATCTGGCCTCCATTCTCTGTAATAATATAATTTTGCATCTTTCAGATAGACTAAATCTGATATGGCTCTTGTTCTCAATGCAGAGGTGTAGATGTAGTCAAAATCCATATTGGTTCCGTTAACGGACAGACGCTGATAATCATCCTTGAAGGATGCTCCTATCGTGTGATTGATGCTCTTCTTATCCGGCAGAAAGTAAGCAAATTCCACACCGTATTTAAAGCGTTTGTCTTTGATTCCGTAAGCGCCGTAAACTTTAAAGTTTACCCATTTGTTCAGCCGCCAGTTGTTTTTAATATTGACTCTGATTCGGACTTTTTCAAGCTCATTTAAACTGACGAATTGGTAGAGGCTCCCGTAGTCAAGCGTTTTGGTCTTGTAATACCCGCTTACAAAAAAACTTCCAACCCTTGAAATGACTTTATAGAATTTGGTGCTTTTCAGAGAGTCAATCAGAAAATAGACTTTCGCCTCCGGCTGACTGAGTGAATCGTGACGTTGGGCTACCCAGAAAGAATCGGTCTTTTTTCGATGGTCCTTCATGGTAAACGCATCCGGTTGTCCTAATATGCTGTCTGCTATAGGTTCGTCAACAATAATGTTTTTACGGTGCAGATAACGGGCTATCCGGACGGTCTTGGCTTTCTTACGTTTGGTGATTCCAACGTCCGTACTGCGTTCCTCTTCATTCTTAAACCAACCTTTACCGGTATTCTCAAAGCCTTGTTTAAGATGAAAATCATTGATAAAGTTGACATTGGACCGTTTGTCGATTCCCAATTCAATTTTTTGGATGGCAAACGAAGAATCCCGAATGGTAGCCTTTCCGTTAAACAATAAATCAGATTTGCTTTTGGGAACAAAGGCTAAATTGTAAAGCCAGACACTATCGGCGCCTTTGGTGCTGTCTATCAGGTAATAATTGTATAATGCCAATCCGCCATCAGCAAACGGCAGTAAAAAGGTTTTGCCGTTAAGCTGTGCCTGGTTGCCATATATTTCTATATCATCAAAAATCACATCCAGCAATTCAGAAAACCGTAATTGTTCAATTCCGGATATTTTGGTGGCTTTCAGTACGTTCTTGTTCTTTTTGGGGTCTTTGTTGAAATAATGGTCTGTCAGTGTTTCCTTTAATATCAGCGGCACAAACTTCGTCCCATCAGAAGTGCTGTCCTGGTTTTCTAATATGAAACGGAATGGTTTGAAAATTTTCTTGGTGGTGATCTTACTGCTGATATTATATAAAGACGCGACTGTTTTTAGATATTCTTCATAACTGTACGTATCGTATGATTTCGGCTTGTTCTCATCCTTGTGCCGCACCACATTCCTGAAAATACGGATAGCTACCGTATCTTTTGGTATCCTGTTGCGCTTGGCCTTTACTGTAAATTCTTCCAGCATAAAGCTTTCCAGATGCATTTTTACTACAATCGAATCTTTTTTAAAGAACCGTTTCTTTAAGGATTCGTTTTTATAGCCCAAATAGGAAAAGATAACGGAGTCGGTTTTGGCATTGACCATGAAAGAAAACCGTCCGCTGTCATCGGTGGTGCCACCCATGCTGGAGCCTACGCTGTAATTTACGTAAGGCATAGGTTCTTTCGACTTTGCATCAATAACAATCCCTCTCAGTTCAAACTGCCCGAATGCATAACAGGAAACTATTAGGAAGAATATGGATAGGATGGTTTTTCGCACGAGAAGAATAATAACGAACAAAAGTACTATTTATTTCTCAGTTTAATGATTTTGACATTTATCTTAAAGTATTCATAATAAACAATTAGGATCATCACTAATAGGTATAATCTGCAGAACGGTTGGGTTTTTACAGAATTTTCTTCTTGGCTTTTTACATATCCGAATCACGCTTTCGATTATCCGATAATGACCTAAGCGGATCAGCCTTTAAACAAATCAGCTTTAAAGCGAATGTGGAACCTTTCGAAGGGTTATTCGTTTTAAAGTTCTAAGGCCATATATTAAAAAAGCAGTCTATACCATCCGGTCAGAGATTCCATTAATTCATACAGACAGGAGTCTCGAAATATGATGCGGTGAATTTAAATTATTATTGATAATCAATATTTTACTCTTTATTCTTTGTTGCTCTCTTCGGATTCTCCCTCTTAAATGGCTTCCCCAATATATTCTTAACCCCAAATTAATATGCAATAATTTTCCACAATTGGGAATTAGTTTGTATCTTTGCGCCCACTTCAGGAGGAAAATTCCATTCGCTGGATGCATTCTTCTTGTAGTTACTGCCTTCGCAGGGAAGGTAAGACTACAAAAAAATAACTTCTTTTACGTCGTTTATTTGGTATTCTTACCCCTTTTCCCTACCTTCGCAGTCCCAAATTTTTAAAAAAAGTAACGAAAGTAACGAATGCCTACAATTCAACAACTAGTAAGAAAAGGAAGAGAGCAGCTTCAGTATGCCTCTAAATCAAGGGCTTTGGATGCATGTCCTCAACGCAGAGGGGTTTGTACCCGTGTGTATACCACAACGCCTAAGAAGCCGAATTCAGCTTTGCGTAAGGTTGCGAAAGTACGTTTGACCAACAAATTTGAGGTGATTGCATACATTCCGGGTGAAGGCCACAACCTTCAGGAGCACTCTATCGTCATGATTCGTGGCGGAAGGGTAAAAGATTTACCGGGCGTACGTTACCACATTGTACGCGGTGCATTGGATACGGCGGGCGTAAACAACCGCCAGAAAAGCCGTTCCAAATACGGAACCAAGAAAGGAAAAGCAGGTGCTGCTGCTGCTCCGGCAAAAGGAAAAGGAAAAAAATAATTCTATAATTTAGAAGATAGTATATAGATGAGAAAGCAAAAAGCAAAAAAACGATATTTAGCACCGGATCCGGTTTATGGAGATCCGTTGATTACGCGTTTTGTCAACAACCTGATGATTGGCGGTAAAAAAAGTACTGCATATACCGCTTTTTACGAAGCGATGGAGCGTATCAAGAAATCTACCAATGAAGAAGGATATGAAATCTGGAAAAAGGCTATGGACAATGCTATGCCGGCTGTAGAAGTGAAAAGCCGAAGAATCGGTGGTGCGACTTTCCAGATTCCTACTCCGATCCGCGAAGACAGAAAATTATTTATGACTATCCGCTGGCTGATTCAGTTTTCCCGTAAAAGAAACGGTAAATCAATGGGTGATAAGCTGGCAGCAGAGTTAATCGCAGCAGCAAAAGGAGAAGGAGCGGCAGTGAAAAGAAAAGAGGATACGCATAAAATGGCAGAAGCCAACAAGGCATTCTCACACTTTAAAGTATAATAAAAATAAAATTGTAAGGTGCATAAAGCATCTAAATAGGAAAAAAATGGCACGCGATTTAAAATTTACAAGGAATATTGGTATTGCAGCTCACATTGATGCTGGCAAAACAACTACGACTGAACGTATTTTGTACTATGCCGGTGTTAACCACAAGATTGGAGAGGTACACGATGGTGCTTCTACAATGGACTGGATGGTTCAGGAAGCTGAACGTGGAATCACCATTACTTCTGCAGCAACTACGGTCGGCTGGAAGTACAGAAGTAATGATTATCACGTAAATATCATAGATACTCCCGGACACGTTGACTTCACGGTTGAAGTAAACCGCTCGCTGCGTGTATTGGACGGACTGGTTTTCCTGTTTTCTGCAGTGGATGGTGTAGAGCCTCAGTCAGAAACGAACTGGCGCTTGGCAAATAACTATAATGTAGCCCGTATCGGTTTCGTCAATAAAATGGACAGAGCAGGTGCAGACTTCCTGATGGTGGTGGAGCAGGTGAAAAAGATGTTGGGTTCAAATGCAGTTCCATTGCAATTGCCAATCGGTGCAGAAGATACATTTAAGGGTGTGGTGGATTTAATCAACTTCAGAGGTATCATCTGGAATGAACATGACAGAGGTATGACATACAATGTAGTGGAAATCCCTGCCGATATGGTGGAGGAGGCTACCATGTGGAGAGAGAAACTATTGGAAGCGGTATCTGAATATGATGATAAACTGATGGAAAAATTCTTCGAAGATCCAACTTCCATCACTGAAAGAGAAATCTTGGATGCACTTCGTGCAGCTTGCCTGGATATGAAAATTGTCCCGATGCTGTGCGGTTCATCTTTCAAAGATAAAGGCGTTCAAACCATGCTGGATTTAGTAATGGAATTGATGCCAAGTCCGTTAGACAGACCTAATATTGTGGGCACACATCCTGATACAGGCGCGGAAATCGTTCGTAAACCTAGCTACGACGAGCCTTTTACAGGTTTGGCATTTAAAATTGCAACAGACCCTTATGTTGGTCGTCTGGCGTTTACACGTGCTTATTCAGGTGTATTGGAGGCTGGTTCATACGTATTGAATACCAGAAGTGGAAATAAGGAACGTATTTCCCGTATTTTCCAAATGCATGCCAATAAACAGAATCCTATTGAAAGATTGGGAGCTGGGGATATCGGTGCTGTGGTAGGTTTTAAAGATATCAGGACAGGGGATACCCTTTGTGCTGAAGGAAATCCTATCGTGCTGGAGTCTATGAAATTCCCTGATCCGGTTATTGGTTTGGCAATCGAGCCTAAAACACAAAAAGATGCCGACAAATTAGGTATGGCATTGGGCAAGCTGGCTGAAGAGGATCCTACATTCAAGGTGAAATACGATGAAGATACGGCGCAAACCGTTATCAGCGGTATGGGTGAGTTACACCTCGAAATCATCGTTGACCGTTTGTTGCGTGAGTTCAAAGTGGAATGTAACCAGGGAGCTCCTCAGGTAAATTATAAAGAAACGATTACACAGACGATTGACCATAGAGAAAAATATGCAAAACAGTCTGGCGGTCGTGGAAAATTCGCAGATATTCAGATAGAAATAGGACCGGGCGAAGAAGGAAAAGAAGGTTTGGAATTCGTGAATGATATCTTTGGTGGTTCAATCCCACGTGAGTTTATCCCTTCTGTAGAAAAAGGATTTAAGGAGGCGATGAAAACGGGTGTTTTGGCGGGTTATGAAGTGCCAAGTCTGAAAGTACGTTTATATGATGGGTCTTTCCACCAGGTGGACTCGGATTCATTCTCTTTTGAGCAGGCCGCGAAATTCGCTTTCCGCGAAGCATGCAGAAAAGCGAATCCTATCTTGCTGGAACCTATCATGAAACTGGAAGTAATCACTCCGGAAGAAAACACGGGTGATGTGGTAGGTGACCTAAACCGTCGTCGTGGTATGATGGAAGGTATGGAAATGAAAAACAATGCCAACGTAATCAAGGCAAAAGTTCCATTGTCCGAAATGTTTGGTTATGTGACCGATCTGAGAACCATCACATCCGGTAGAGCAACCTCCATCATGGAGTTTTCTCATTATGCCCAGGCACCGAACAACATTACAGAGCAGGTGGTGGCAAAAGCAAAATCTAAAGTAAAAGCTGATTAATAGATAGTATATATCATGGCACAGAAAATTAGAATAAAATTAAAATCGTACGATCACAATCTGGTGGACAAGTCTGCTGAAAAAATCGTAAAAACGGTGCGCAGTGCCGGAGCAGTGGTAACCGGTCCAATTCCATTGCCTACCAACAAGAAAATATTTACGGTGTTGAAATCACCACACGTAAATAAGGTGGCGAGAGAGCAGTTCAAATTGTGTACGTACAAGAGATTATTGGATATTTACAGTGCAACACCAAAAACTGTAGATGCATTAATGAAATTAGAATTACCAAGTGGTGTGGATGTAGAAATTAAAGTGTAATAAGTCATGGCAGGAATAATAGGAACAAAAGTAGGTATGACCAGTATTTTCGGCGAAGGCGGTGCGATAATTCCATGCACGGTTATTCAGGCTGGTCCTTGCGTGGTAACGCAGAAAAAATCGAAAGATAAAGACGGTTACGATGCGGTACAATTAGGTTATGGTGATAAGAAAGAAAAAAACACCACGAAACCAATGAAAAAACATTTCGAGAAATCCGGCGCTGCCCCTAAAGCAAAATTAGTGGAGTTCAGGGGTATGGATAATCTGAATGTCGGAGATGTGGTAACATCAGAAATCCTGGCTGAAGGAGAAAAAGTGGCGATTACCGGTACTTCCAAGGGAAAAGGATTTCAGGGTGTTGTAAAACGTCACGGATTTGGTGGTGTGGGTGGCCAGACACACGGTCAGCACAATCGTCTGCGTGCGCCGGGTTCATTGGGTGCCTGTTCGACACCGGCACGTGTTATGAAAGGAATGAAGATGGGTGGACGCATGGGCAGTGACCAGGTAAAGGAATTAAGCATTAAAATCATTAAAACGCTCCCGGAAGAGAATTTAATCATCGTTAAAGGTGCTATTCCGGGACATAATGGATCTTACGTAATCATCGAGAAAAAAAAGTAAGATATTCAATCCATCCATCGGATAAAAAAAATAGGAAATGAAAGCAGAAGTATATAATATTAATGGACAAGCCACAGGAAGAACAATCGAGCTGCCTGAAGATATCTTCGGTATCGAACCTAATGAGCACGTTATCTACTTGGCCGTGAAGCAGTACCTGGCAGGAAGAAGAAGCGGTACGCATAAGACATTGGAGAAATCTGAATTATCCGGCTCCACCCGAAAATTACACAAACAGAAAGGTACCGGTGGTTCCAGAAAAGGAAGTATCAAGAACCCATTGTTTAAAGGTGGAGCGAGAATCTTCGGACCACGTCCGCGTAACTACGATTTTAAACTGAACAAGAAAGTAAAATCACTGGCTAAGAATTCTGCATTGTCTGTCAAGGCGGCTGATAATGCGATTAAGGTGGTGGAAGATTTTTCCTTTGAAACACCAAAAACGAAAGAATACATCAGATTCTTACAGGCTTTTGGCTTGGAAAACAAGAAATCACTATTGGTATTGCCGGAATTAATTGACAACATTTATTTATCCGGCAGAAATATTCAGGGTGCAGGCATTGCGGTGGCGGAACACTTGAATACCTATGATATCATGAATAACAATACCATCCTGATCAGTGAAAAATCAATTGAAGCAATTGCAAATTCTTAAATAATAAATAGAATGGAAGTTCTGAAAAAACCTTTAATCACCGAAAAAGCATCTGCACTCTCTGAAAAAGCAGGCAAGTATACTTTCCTGGTGGAAAAAAAGGCAAACAAAGTAGAGATAAAAAAGGCGGTAGAGAAAATGTACGGCGTTAATGTGGAAGAAGTAAATACACTGGTGATGGCTTCAAAGCCTAAAAACCGTAATACGAAAACACGCGTAATCTCCGGAAGAAAAGGCAGCTACAAAAAAGCAATCGTCAAGGTAGCGAAAGGTGAAACAATTGATTTCTATAACGAGATTTAATTCTAAAGAAAGTTTAAACGATGTCAACTAAAAAATACAATCCGGTCACGCCCAGTTTGAGATACAGAGTAACAAACTCTTTTGCTGAGGTAACTACCAGTACTCCGGAAAAATCATTGATAGCACCGATAAAAAGATCAGGTGGCCGTAACCAGAAAGGTGAAATGACGATGCGTTATATCGGCGGCGGCCATAAGAGACAATACCGTATTATTGATTTCAAAAGAAATAAATTTGATATCCCGGCTACTGTCAAAACGATTGAGTACGATCCGAACCGTTCTGCATTCATCGCCTTGGTGGTGTACAAAGACGGCGAGAAAAAGTATATCATCTCTCCGGAAGGATTGAAAGTGGGTCAGGAAATAGTCTCCGGACAAAGCGTTCCGCCGGAAGTGGGTAATACATTACCGATTGCAAATATGCCATTGGGTTCTGTAATACATAATATCGAATTGCAACCGGGCAAAGGTGCATCTATCTGCAGAAGTGCGGGTACATACGCTCAGCTGACAGGTAAAGACGGAAAATACGTGGCCATCAAATTGCCATCCGGTGAATCCCGTATGGTGTTGGGTACTTGCCTGGCAACTATCGGTACCGTTTCCAACTCGGATCATAATTTAGGAGTGAGCGGTAAAGCGGGCGCTTCCAGATGGAAAGGCAGAAGACCTCGTACACGTCCGGTAGCGATGAACCCTGTGGATCACCCGATGGGTGGTGGTGAAGGCAGGGCATCCGGCGGTCACCCACGTTCAAGAAGCGGAAAGATTGCTAAAGGCCTGAAAACCAGGAGCAAAAACAAAGCGTCTAATAAATACATTATCTCAAAAAAATCAAAATAACAGGTTAAGAGAATGGCTAGAAGTTTAAAAAAAGGTCCTTACATAGCGTACCATCTGCAGGCAAAGGTAGATGCTATGAATGCTGCAAGTAAAAAAACGGTAATCAAAACATGGTCAAGAGCCTCTCTGATTACGCCTGAGTTTGTAGGGCATACATTTGCAGTACACAATGGCAATAAATTTATCCCGGTGTACATTACGGAAAACATGGTGGGACATAAGCTGGGTGAGTTTTCTCCAACCAGACAATTTAAAGGACATTCAGGTAACAGAAAATAAGTAAACCATGGGAGCTAGAAAAAGATTAGTTGCAGAAGCAAGAAAAGAAGCAAAAAAATCAGTTTGCGATGCCAGAGCTACAGGAGTTCCGACGTCTCCGCGCAAAATGAGATTATTGGCGGATGTCATCAGAAATAAGGATGTGTTCGATGCTTTGAATATATTGACGTTCTCTACCAAACACGCATCTAAAACACTGGAAAAACTGGTGCGTTCGGCAATTGCCAACTGGGAACAGAAGTTTGAGACTAAAGCAGAAGACAGCGAATTATTCATAAAGGAAGTTACCATCGACAGCGGAAGAATGCTGAAACGTTTTCAACCGGCTCCTCAGGGAAGAGCTTACAGGATTCGTAAACGTTCTAACCATATCACCTTACAACTGGCAAGCCGTACTATGGCAAACGCAGAAACGGTAACAGAAGATTCATCTAACGAAAACTAAAATAAAAAGAAATTAATGGGACAAAAGGCTAACCCGATAGTAAACAGATTAGGCATCATCAGAGGATGGGACTCTAATTGGTATGGCGGAAAAGATTTTAGCGATAAATTGATTGAAGATCAAAAGATTCGTAAATACCTGAACGCTCGTATCCAGAAAGGCGGTATTTCTAAAATCGTGATCGAAAGAACATTAAACAGAATTACCATTTCCATCAACACTTCCCGCCCGGGTATCATCATCGGAAAGGGCGGAAACGAGGTGGACAGAATCAAGGAAGAGATCAAGAAACTGACGAAAAAAGATGTTCAGATCAATATCGTTGAAATCAGAAGACCGGAGATTGATGCAGCTATCGTGGGTGAAACCGTTTGCAAGCAACTGGAAGCGCGTGTTAACTTCCGTCGTGCCGTGAAAATGGCGATTGCATCAGCTATGCGTTTAGGCGTGGAAGGTATTAAAATCAAATGTTCCGGTCGTTTGGGCGGTGCTGAGATGGCAAGGAGTGAAGAGTACAAAGAAGGGCGTACGCCATTACATACATTCAGAGCAGATATCGATTATGCCTGGAAGGAAGCGGAAACGATTTACGGAAAGATCGGCGTGAAAGTATGGATTTGCAAAGGGGAAGTATTCACCAAGCGTGACCTGTCACCGAACATCGGCATGGATGAAGGCAGCAAGAAAGGCAGCGATCGCAGAGAAGACAGAAGAGGCGGCGACAGACGTGACGACAGAAGAGGTGGTGGCGACAAACGTGGAGGCGGAGCAAAGCCAAGAGGCGAAAAAACAGAAAGCAGAGGGCCAAGAAAAAAATAGATTGAATTAACTAATTAACAGAAGAAAGATAGAAGATAAAAGAAGGATTTAAGAAATCTTACATCTCAAATCTCAAATCTCAAATCAAAATAAGGTGTCATGTTACAACCGAAGAGAGTAAAATTTAGAAGAGTACACAAAATGAAGATGAAAGGCATTGCGTACAAAGGTTCGCAATTGTCATTCGGTTCATTCGGTCTGAAATCCTTAGACGAAGGATGGTTGACCGACCGTCAGATTGAGGCAGCTCGTATTGCACTGACCAGACACATGAAACGGGAAGGTAAAGTTTGGATTAATATATTTCCGGATAAACCTATTACGAAAAAACCGGCTGAAGTTCGTATGGGTAAAGGTAAAGGTTCCTTAGACCACTGGGTGGCGGTAGTTAAACCGGGAAGAATCCTGTTCGAAGTGGAAGGCGTATCCAGACAGATTGCAGAAGAGTCTTTAAGTCTGGCAGCTCAGAAATTACCGGTATTGACCAAATTTATTGTTAGACGAGATTACGACGGTAACTAATTAAAATACAACTATGGCAACTACAATAGCATATAGCGAAATAGCAGGATGGACGACAGAAGAGTTGAATAACGAATTGTCAGCAACAAAAATGAAACTGACCAAATTGAGATTCAACCACGCTATCACACCATTGGAAAACACCAATGTCTTGGGCGAAACCAAAAGACACATTGCACGTATCCAGACTGAATTGAAGAAAAGACAATTATCTAAACAAGCATAAACAAAGTGCAGATGACAACCGAGTTAACAACGGAAAGAAAATTAAGGAAAACAAGAGTAGGGGTGGTTACTTCCAACAAAATGGAGAAAACCATTACCGTATCTGTTGTCCGTAAACTGAAACATCCCAAGTATGGTAAATTCTTGAAGAAAACCAAGAAATTTCATGCACACGATGAAAACAATGAATGCAACATCGGCGATACCGTAAAAATTATGGAAACACGCCCTTTAAGTGCAACAAAGAGATGGAGATTACTAGAAATCGTTGAAAAGGCTAAATAAAAATGGTACAACAAGAATCAAGACTGAGAGTAGCTGACAACAGCGGAGCCAAAGAAGTACTTTGCATCAGGGTACTGAAAGGCACAAGAGCAAGATATGCATCTATAGGCGACAAGATCGTAGTGTCTGTAAAAGAGGCAATGCCGGGTGGAAACGTCAAAAAGAAACAGGTATCCAAAGCGGTAGTGGTAAGAACTAAAAAAGAAATCAAACGCAAAGACGGAACGTACATTCGTTTTGACGACAACGCCGTGGTGTTGTTGAACAATCAGGATGAGCCACGAGGCACCCGTATCTTCGGTCCGGTTGCAAGAGAGTTGAGAGATAAAGATTTTATGAAAATTATTTCATTAGCACCAGAAGTATTATAACATGAGCACACAAGCACAAAAGCGTTTTGCGCCGAAATTAAAAATAAAAAAAGGAGATACGGTCGTTGTGATCGCCGGGGAATATCGCGGTAAAAGCGGCAAGGTACTCGAAGTATATCCTAAGGAAAACCGTGCATTGGTGGAAGGTATCCGGATCATATCCCGCCATACCAAACCAAATGCACAGAATCAACAGGGTGGTATCGTAAAGAAAGAATCACCCATCCACATCTCTAACCTTATGGTGTCTGTAGGCGGAAAGGCTACACGCATAGGCAGAAAAGTGGAAGAAGGAAAATCAGTTAGAATCGCTAAAACAACAGGGGAGGTAATTAAATAATGAGCTACATTCCTACACTCAAGAAGAAATATACTGGCGAAGTTGTACCGGCTTTGATGTCAAAGTACAATTACAAATCAGTAATGCAGGTACCTAAATTGGTTAAGATAGTAATCAACCAGGGAGTTGGCGCTGCCGTTGGAGACAAGAAACTGATAGATAACGCAGTCGATGAGATCTCAAGGATCGCAGGACAAAAAGCGGTGTCTACCAAATCTAAGAAAGCTATCTCCAACTTCAAACTAAGAGAAGACTTACCAATCGGGGTTCGTGTAACATTACGCGGCGAAAGAATGTATGAGTTTCTGGAAAGATTGATGGCGGTGGCATTGCCACAGGTGCGTGATTTCAAAGGTATAAACGACAAATCGTTTGACGGAAGGGGAAATTATACGTTAGGTATAACGGAACATATCATCTTCCCGGAAATCGATATCGACAAAATATCCCGTATCAGCGGTATGGACATCACATTTGTTACATCAGCGAATACGGATGATGAAGCACATGCATTATTAAAAGAAATTGGTTTACCATTTAAGAAAAAATAGAATATGGCAAAAGAATCCATGAAAGCACGCGACGCGAAGCGTTTGAAATTAATAAACAAGTACAAAGCTAAGCGTGAGCAACTGAAAAAAGCAGGCGACTACGCTGCGTTGGACAAGCTTCCTAAAAATGCATCTCCCGTTCGTTACAGAAACAGATGCAAGTTAACCGGACGTCCCCGTGGTTACATCGGCTTCTTCGGCTTATCCAGAATTCAATTCAGGGATTTGGCGAGCTACGGAAAAATCCCGGGATTAACCAAAGCAAGCTGGTAAGAAAGAAAAATAATTTTAAAAAAAACAGTGAAGGTGGGAAACTGAATTGAAGCCAGTTTAAGTCTCACATCTAAGCGATCTAAAACAAAAAAAATAAAATGGTTACAGATCCAATAGCAGATTTCCTAACTAGAATCAGAAATGCACAACTCGCTGGTCACACCATCGTTGACATTCCTGCGTCTAACATGAAGAAAAAATTAACTGAAATCTTACACGATAACGGTTATATCCTGAAATTCAAATTCGAAGAGGACGGTCCTCAGGGAATTATCAAGATTGCCTTGAAATACAATCCTGAAACCAAAGAACCGGCCATCAGAGAATTGATCAGAATCTCCAAACCCGGCTTGCGCAGATATGCTCACGTGGCAGGTATTCCGAGAGTTAAAAACGGTTTAGGTATAGCTATCCTGTCTACGTCAAGAGGTATCCTGACAGATAAACAGGCTAAAAACCTGAAAGTAGGTGGAGAAATTATTTGCATAGTATCATAAAAAATCAGACATGTCACGCGTAGGAAAATTACCAATAACAATACCGTCAAAAACGGAAGTGAGCGTTGCAGATAATAACGTAGTCACTGTGAAAGGACCAAAAGGAACTTTGTCTGAAAGAGTAGACAGAGATATTATCGTTAAGGTAGAAGACGGTAAAATCACTTTTGAACGTCCGACAGAACAAAAACGTCATAAAGCACTGCATGGGTTGTACAGATCACTTGTAAACAATATGGTCGTGGGTGCAAGTGATGGCTATAAAAAAACATTGGATGTCGTGGGTGTTGGTTTTCGTGCCAGCAACCAGGGACAACTGCTGGAATTATCCATCGGTTACTCTCACCCTGTGTATGTTTTATTGCCGGATGAGATTAAAGTGACGACAGTATCTGAAAAAGGGCAGCCTCCCCGCATTCTGCTGGAGAGCACAGATAAACAATTGATTGGTCAGGTAGCTGCAAAAATCAGAAGTTTAAGGAAACCGGAGCCGTATAAAGGAAAAGGTATTAAATATACGGAAGAGATATTACGTAAAAAAGCGGGTAAATCTGCAGGTAAAAAATAATCGGCAGGTACGAGAGTATCTCCAGTAATTAAAATAAAATTATTGTCATGGCAGTAACGAAACTATCCAGAAGAGAAAAAATCAAATACAGAATTCGCCGTAAACTGGGCGGGACTGCAGATCGTCCGAGATTATGCATTTTCCGAAGCAACAGTGAAATCTACGCTCAGATAATTGATGACGTAACACGTAAAACATTGGTATCCGTTTCATCCCTTAAGGTGAATGGTACTAAGACAGAGCAGGCAAAAGCAGTGGGTACCGCCATAGCTGAAAAAGCGAAAGCAGCCAACATTTCTGCAGTGGTTTTTGACAGGAATGGATTTTTATATCACGGCAGGGTGAAAGCATTGGCCGATGCTGCCAGAGAAAGTGGTTTACAATTTTAATTGCATAACGATAAAAGAATATGTCAAAAGTAAAAGAAAATAAAGTCAGAGCAGCTGCAGAATTGGAGTTGAAAGAAAAAGTAGTAGGCATCCAGCGGGTGGCGAAAGTGACCAAAGGGGGCCGCACATTCAGCTTTTCAGCGCTGGTGGTGGTTGGAGATGGCAACGGAACAGTTGGACACGGCTTGGGAAAAGCACGCGAAGTTCAGGAAGCTATTCAGAAAGGTATCGACGACGCCAAGAAGAACCTGGTGAAAGTGCCTATCTTAAAAGGAACCATTCCTCATGACCAGTTGGCAGAGTTCGATGGAGCTAAGGTATTGATCAAACCTGCCTCACACGGTACGGGAGTAATCGCCGGAGGTTCTATGCGTGCCGTATTGGAAAGCGCAGGCGTACATGACGTATTGGCGAAATCATTAGGTTCTGCCAACCCGCACAACGTCGTAAAAGCTACCATTCACGCTTTAACCTTGTTAAGAGATCCGTTCCGCGTATCAAAGGACAGAGGGATAAAATTGTCTAAAGTATTTAACGGTTAACAATTATGGCTAAGATAAAAATTACGCAGGTAAAGAGTACCATCGACAGGAGTCAACGACAAAAAGATACCATCAAGGCATTAGGTATTCAGAAGGTAAACAGAAGCGTTGAGAAAGAG